>DASWMK010000149.1 GCA_036399815.1 Acidimicrobiales bacterium | reverse complement strand
CGCCGCTCGACCTGCGCCTCGAGCGACTCCAGGTCGGCCAGGGTGAGCTCCAGCTCGATGGTGCCCAGCTGCTCGACCGGGTCGGTGGGGCCGGGCGCGTCGTCGTCCTCGAAGGCCCGCAGCACGAACACGACGGCGTCGACCTCGCGGATGCCGGCGAGGAACCGGTTGCCGAGGCCCTCGCCGTGGCTGGCCCCGGCGGCGAGGCCACCGATGTCGACCACCTGCACGCTGGCCGGCACGACGTTGCGGGACGCGCTCATCGCCGCCAGCGCGTCGAGCCGGTGGTCGGGCACCTTGCCGACGCCGGTGTTCGAGTCGGTCGTCGTGAACGGGAACGGCGCCACGGCCGCGTTGCCGCCCGTGAGGGCGTTGAACAGCGAGGACTTGCCGACGTTGGGCAGCCCCACCAGGCCGAACCGCTCCATGCCGACGAGGCTACCGGCGCCACTACCCTCCGCCCGGTGGAGCCGGCCGACGCACTCGACCGCATCGCCTACCTGCTCGACCGGGCCAGGGAGCCGTCGGCCAAGGCCAGGGCGTTCCTGCGCGCCGCCGCCGTCGTGCGGGGCCTCGACCCCGACGAGCTGCGGGAGCGGGTGGCCGGCGGGCGGCTGACCGACCTGCCCGGCATCGGCGACAGCACCGCCAGGGTGATCACCGAGGCGATGGCCGGCGAGGTGCCCGCCTACCTCCAGCGGCTGGAGGGCCAGTCGGGGGTGCCGGAGGGCGAGGGCGCGGCGATCCGGGCGGCGCTGCGGGGCGACTGCCACACCCACTCGACCTGGTCGGACGGCGGCGCCGAGATCGAGACCATGGCCCGGGCCGCGGCCGAGCTGGGGCACGAGTACGTGGTCCTCACCGACCACTCGCCCCGGCTCACGATCGCCCACGGCCTGTCCCGCGACCGGCTGCTGGCCCAGCTCGACGAGGTCGCCGAGGTGAACGAGCGGGTGGCGCCGTTCCGCATCCTCACCGGGATCGAGGTCGACATCCTGGAGGACGGCGGCCTCGACCAGGACGACGACCTGCTGGGCCGGCTCGACGTCGTCGTCGCCAGCGTCCACTCGAAGCTGCGCATGGAGCGGGACGCGATGACCAGGCGCATGGTGATGGCCGTCGCCAACCCCCACGTCGACATCCTCGGGCACTGCACCGGCCGGATCGTGGTGGGCAGGGGCCGGCCGCCGTCGACCTTCGACGCCGAGCTCGTGTTCGCCGCCTGCGAGCGCTTCGACGTCGCCGTCGAGATCAACTCGCGGCCCGAGCGCCTCGACCCGCCCGACGAGCTGCTCGCGCTCGCCGTCGAGACCGGCTGCCGGTTCTCGATCGACACCGACGCCCACGCGCCGGGCCAGCTCGAGTGGCAGCCGTACGGGTGCGACAAGGCGGCCCGCACCGGCGTCCCGGTCGACCGCGTCGTCAACGCGTGGGGCGCCGACGACCTGGTGGAGTGGGCCGCCTCCCACGGCGGCCGGTAGCCTCGCCCCTCGTGTCCAAGAAGACCTCGAAGCGCAAGATCAAGGCCCGCACCTCCAAGGCCAACCACGGCACCAAGCCCAACGCCGGCCGGGGCTGACCGCTGAGCGCGGCCGGCCCCACCGTCCCGCCGGCGCCTGCCGCGAAGCGGGACGACGTCGTCGACCTCGTCCACGGCGTCGCCGTGCCCGACCCGTTCCGGTGGCTGGAGGACGGGGCCGGCGAGGCGACGGCGGCCTGGGTGGAGGACCAGAACCGGCGGACCAGGGCGGTCCTCGACGCCCTGCCCGGCCGCGACGGGCTGCACGCCCGCCTCATGGGCCTGCTGCGGGCCGGCTCGTCCGTCGGGCCGCGGCTCGCCGGCGGCGCCGTCCTGTCGCTCGACCGCTGGGGCGACCTCGACCAGGCCGTCCTCGTGTCCCGGCCGCTCGACGCGCCGGGGGCCGAGCCGCGCGTGCTGGTCGACCCGCACGCCGCCACCGGCGACCCGACGACGGCGATCGACTGGTTCCACCCGTCGCCCGACGGCCGCCTCGTCGCCTACGGCACGTCGAGCGGCGGCAGCGAGGACAGCGTCCTGCGGGTGCTCGACGTGACCACCGGCGAGCACCTCGCCGAGGCCATCCCCGACACCCGCGCCGCCTCGGTGGCCTGGCTGCCCGACGCCTCGGCGTTCGCGTACACCCGCTACCCGGCCGGCGAGCAGTACGGGCGGCGGGTGTGGTGGCACCGGCTGGGCGACGACCCGTCCGGCGACGACCTCGTCTTCGGCGACCTCCCCGACGAGACGGCCTGGCCGGACGTCACCGCGTCCCGCGACGGGCGCTGGCTGGTGGTCACCGTCTCGTTCGGGTGGAGCAGCAGCGACGTCCACGTCGTCGACCGCCAGACCGGCGACCGCACGACGGTGGTCGAGGGCGCCGACGCCATGACCCTGCTCGAGGTCGTCGGCGACCGCCTGGTCGGCACGACGACGCTCGACGCGCCGCGGGGGCGGGTGGTCGCCGCCCCGCTCGACGCCCCGACCCCCGACCGGTGGGCGACCCTGCTGCCCGAGGGCGACTCGGTGATCGAGGGGGCCACCGTCGCCGGCCGGTCGCTGCTCGTCGCGGCGACGAGGTCGGCCGTCGCCAAGGTCCTCCGCCTGCCCCTCGACGGCGGCGAGGTCGAGGAGGTCGCCCTGCCCGGCATCGGGTCGCTCGCCGGCATGGACGGCGACGGCGAGCGCGAGCTGGCCGTCCTGTCGTTCACGTCGTTCACCCGCCCGCCGGCGCTCTACCGCTGGACGCCGGGCGAGGTCGAGCCGTGGTCGGACCTCGAGGGCGACCTCGACGCCGACGCCTACGTCGTCGAGCAGGTGCGCTACCCGTCGACCGACGGCGCCGAGGTGCCGATGTTCGTCGTCCGCTCGGCCGACGACCCCGGCCCGGCGGAGGGCGGGCCCCGTCCGACGATCCTCACCGGCTACGGCGGCTTCGCCGTCACCTACGGCCCGGCCTACGGCCCCCACATCGCCGCCTGGTGCGACGGCGGCGGTCGCTACGCCGTCGCCTGCCTGCGGGGCGGGTCGGAGGAGGGCGAGGCCTGGCACCGGGCCGGCATGCGGGAGCACAAGCAGCAGGTGTTCGACGACTTCCACGCCGCCGGCGACTGGCTGGTCGACCGGGGGCTCGCCACCCGGTCGTCGCTCGCCATCCGGGGCGGCAGCAACGGCGGCCTCCTCATGGGCGTCGCCGTCACCCAGCGGCCGGACCTGGCCCGGGCCGTCCACTGCGCCGTCCCCCTGCTCGACATGGTGCGCTACCACCGGTTCCTGATCGCCCGGCTGTGGACGCTCGAGCTCGGTGACCCCGACGTGCCCGAGGAGTTCGCCTGGCTGTACGCCTACTCGCCGTACCACCACGTCGAGGACGGCACCTGCTACCCGGCCGTGCTCGTCACCACCGGCGAGGAGGACTCGCGGGTCGACCCGTGCCACGCCCGCAAGTTCGCCGCCCTCCTCCAGGAGGCGACCTCGTGCGGGGACGACAAGCCGGTGCTGCTGCGGGTGGAGACGAGGGCCGGCCACGGGCAGGGCAAGCCGGCCACCAAGCAGGCCGAGGAGCTCACCGACGTGCTGTCGTTCCTCGGGTGGCAGGTCGGCTGGCTGGGTACCGCACAGGCATGACGGACCAGGACCCCCTCCAGGAGCCCGAGAACAGCACGGTCGACGACTGGCACGGCCAGGAGGTCGACCGGATGACGGAACGGGCCGACCAGGCCGTGGCCGACGCCGACGGCGACATGGAGGAGGCCGAGCGGCGCTTCGAGGAGGGCGAGTCCGACCTCCCGCCGACGGCCGCCGCCGGCGAGGGCGACGAGGCCCCGAGCGGCTGACCCGGCACCGGCGAGCGCCGGCGGGCTGACGGCCGTGGCGGCGGGGTAGGGCTGGGCGCATGGCCGTCAACGCCGTGCACGTGGACACTCCGGTCGAGTCGGTGTTCGCCGTCCTCGTCGACCCCCGCACCTACCCCGAGTGGCTGGCCGGGGCCAAGCACATCCGCGCCGTCGACGACGACTGGCCGGCCGTCGGCAGCAAGTTCCACCACCAGGTCGGCATCGGGCCCATCCGCGTCAACGACGACACGAAGGTGCTGGAGATCGACCGGCCCAACCGCCTCGTGCTCGAGGTGCGGGCCCGGCCGGTGGGCCGGGGCAAGACGACGTTCGTGCTCCGCCAGGACGGCGACGGCTGCACGCTCACGGTCGAGGAGCACCCGCTCCAGACGCCGCTGCGGTTCCTGACCGACCCGGTGCTGGACGCGTCGATCCACCTCCGCAACGAGGGGTCGCTGAAGCGGCTGAAGAAGCTGGTGGAGGCCCGCTCAGGAGACCGCACGCCGTAGCGCGCGGCGCAGGCGGGCGGCCCGGTCGTGGGCCAGGGCGGCCTTCGCCGCGTTCGCGCCGCACGCCCCGTGGACGCCGCCGCCGGGGTGGGCCGACGACGACGCCAGGTACAGCCCGGGCACGGGCGTCTCGGGCCGGGCCAGGCCGGGCACCGGGCGGAACACGAGCTGCTGGTGGAGCTGGGCCGTGCCGCCGTTGACCTCGCCGCCGACCAGGTTGGCGTTGGCCGCCTCGAGCACGGGCGGGGTCATCACGTGGCGGGCGACGATCGTGTCCCGGAAGCCGGGGGCGAACCGCTCGACGTAGGCCTCGACCCGCTCGGTGAAGGCGGCCGACTCCCGGTCGTCCCACTTGCCGGTGATCCCGTCGCCGCCGCTGTCGCCCCGCACCCGCCGGGGCACGTGGGTGTAGGCCCAGGCCGACTCCGTGCCGGCCGGGGAGCGGGTCGGGTCGGTGGTCGTCATCTGCCCGAAGAGCAGGAACGGCTGCTTCGGCACCCGCTCGGTGGCGAGCTCCATGGCGTAGACGGACAGGTCGTCCATGCACGGCGCCAGGTGGACGGTGCCGGCGCGGGAGCAGGCCGGGTCGGCCCACGGCACCGGGCGGGACAGCGCCCAGTCGACCTTGACCGTCGCCGCGCTCCACTGGAAGCGGGCCAGCTTGGCCAGGAACCCGGCCGGCAGGTGCTCCTCGCCGACCAGGTGCTCGAACAGGGCCGGCGCCGTCGTGTCGGCCAGCACGGCCCGGCGGGCGACGACCTCCCGGCCGTCGGCCAGCCGCACGCCGGCCGCCCGGCCGCCCCGCACCAGCACCCGCTCGACCCTGGCGTCGCACTCCAGGGCGCCGCCCCGGCTGCGGAGCCGGTCCACGAGCGCGTCGACGATGCCGGACGCGCCGCCCTGGGGCACGGGGAAGCCCACCGACTGGCCGAGGAAGGCCAGCATCCACCCGAACAGGCCGCTCCCGGCCGCCTCGGGGGTGAGGTCGGCGTGGAGGGCGTTGCCGGCGAGGAGGAGGCCGCCGCCGGCGCCCCGGAACCGCTCCTCGCCGAAGCGGCGGACGGGGAGCAGGGCGAGGCGGGCGAGGTCGAGCGCGCCCTCGACCTTGAGGGCGGACAGCAGCTTCAGCCCCGGGACGACGGGCGGGAACGGGGACATGAGCGTGTCGACGAACCGCTGGCCGATCCGCTCCCACTGGTCGTAGAGCTCGCGCCAGGCGTCGCCGTCGCCGGGGGCGAACTCGTCGAGCGACGCGGCCGTCTCGTCGACGTCGGTCGACAGCACGGCGGTCGGCCCGTCGAGGGTCGGGTGGGCGAGCACGGCCGGCGCCCGCCGCCAGCGGAGGCCGTGGTCCTCGAGGTGCAGGGCCCGCAGCGCCGGGGAGGCGGCGGCCAGCGGGTAGAAGGCGCTGAACAGGTCGTTGCGGAACCCGGGCGCCGTCACCTCGGCGGTGCGGACGGCGCCGCCGGGAACGCTGGCGGCCTCGAAGACCTGCACGTCCCACCCCGCGTCGGCGAGGTAATTGGCGGCGGCCAGCCCGTTGTGGCCGGCGCCGATGACCACGGCGTCGCTCATGCCCCCTCGTCTACCCCCGTTTGGCCGGCGCGTCGCGGGGAACAAGCGCACATGACGTGAGCCTGACCTACGAGTCGATGGTGGCGGCCGACGAGGCCGACCTCTTCTACGTGACCGACGACTCGCCCGGCATCCGGCGGGTGCGGCGGGGGAAGGGCTTCTCCTACGTGGCGCCCGACGGCTCGACGGTGACCGACGCCGAGGAGCGGGCCAGGATCGCCTCGATCGCCATCCCGCCGGCCTGGACCGACGTGTGGATCTGCCCGCTGGCCGACGGCCACATCCAGGCCACCGGCCGGGACGCCAAGGGCCGCAAGCAGTACCGCTACCACCCCCGCTGGCGGGAGGTGCGGGACGCGAACAAGTACGACCGGATGCTGCTGTTCGGCACCGAGCTGCCGAGGCTGCGGCGCCGCATCGAGGAGCACCTCCGCATCGCAGGCCTCCCGAGGGACAAGGTGCTGGCGCTCGTCGTCCGCCTGCTCGACGCCACCCTCATCCGGGTCGGCAACGACGAGTACGCGGCCACCAACGACAGCTACGGGCTCACCACCCTGCGGTCCGAGCACGTCGAGATCACCGACACGTGCGTGCAGTTCGACTTCACCGGGAAGGGCGGCCTGACCCACGAGGTCGCGCTCCGGGACCGGCGCCTCGCCAGGCTGGTGAAGGCGTGCAGCGAGCTGCGGGGCCACGAGCTGTTCACCTACGTCGGCGAGGACGGGCGCCACGTCGACGTCACCTCCTCCGACGTCAACCTCTACCTCCGGGAGCAGACCCGCCAGCCGTTCACGGCGAAGGACTTCCGCACCTGGGGCGGCACCACGGTCGCGGCCACCACCCTCGTCGGCATGGGCGCGCCGGCCACCGCCAGGGAGGCCGAGCGCAACATCCTCCAGGCCTTCGACGCGGCCGCCGAGCGCCTGAACAACACGAGGGCCGTGTGCCGGTCCTGCTACGTGCACCCGGCCGTGCCCGACGGCTACCGCTCCGGCGAGCTGTTCGCCGCCTGGAAGGTGGCCCGCTCGGGCCACGGGCTGGACCGGGGCGAGCGCACCGTCCTCGGCCTCCTGCGGGCCAAGGAGCGGGCGACGGGCGACACCGCCGCCGCCTGAGCGCCGGCCGTCCGGCGGCCCGGCGCCGCCCTGCTACACCTGGCGGGCGTGGCGACCACCGACCTCGCCGACCGGCGCGACCCGCCCGCTCCCGCCGACGTCGCCAGCCGGGCCGCCGTCATCGCCGTCGCCGTCTACATCGGCGCCCAGGTGGTGGCCGACGTGACCAGCGTGAAGATCGGGGTGGTCTTCGACCGCTCCGTCGACATGGGCACGTTCGTGTACCCGATCACGTTCACGGTCAGGGACGTGGTCCACAAGGTGCTCGGCCGGAGCGCGGCGCGCACGCTGGTCGTCACCGCGGCGGCGGTCAACCTGGCGATGGCCGCCTACCTGACGTGGACGGCCGGGGTGGCGAGCGACCCGGGCTGGGGCCTCGGCGGGGAGTACTCGGCGGTCCTCGCGCCCGTCTGGCGCATCACGCTGGCGTCGATCGCGGCCGAGGTCCTGAGCGAGCTGGCCGACACCGAGGCCTACCACTGGTTCGTCACGAGGGTGACGACCCGGCGCCAGTGGGCCAGGGTGCTGTTCAGCAACTCGATCAGCGTCCCGATCGACAACGTCGCCTTCGCGCTCGGCGCGTTCGCGTGGACGCTCCCGTGGGGCGTCGTCTGGGACGTCTTCACGGTCAACCTCGTCGTGAAGGGCCTGGTGACCGTGGCCAGCTTCCCCTTGATCTATCTGACAGCGGATCGCAGCGTCGAGGTGCCGTCACGCCCACCGTCGCGGCACTAGGTTGTCGCGCCATCCAGCGGAGTGGGAGGACACACGCGTGAAGCATCGGTTCGGTCGGGTGGCACTCGCCCTCTTCCTCGCCCTCGCCCTCCTGGCGGCGGCGTGCGGTGAGGACGACGACAGCAACGAGGAGGGCGGCAGCGACACGACCGCCGCGGCGGGCGACGACGGGGGCGAGGGCGGCGACGCCGCCGACTTCAGCGCCTGCCAGGTCACCGACACCGGCGGCGTCGACGACCGCTCGTTCAACCAGACGGCCTTCGCGGGGGTCGAGCAGGCCGAGTCCGAGCTGGGCATCGAGGGCAGCGTCCTCGAGTCCCAGGCCGAGTCGGACTTCGAGCCGAACATCAACGCCTTCCTCCAGCAGGAGTGCGACCTGATCGTCACGGTGGGCTTCCTGCTGGGCGACGCCACCCAGGCCGCCGCCGAGGCCAACCCGGACCAGAAGTTCGCCATCGTGGACGTCGACTTCTTCGACACCGACGCCGGCGAGGACATCAGCTACGACAACGTCCGCGAGCTGACGTTCAGCACCGACCAGGCCGCCTTCCTCGCCGGGTACGTCGCCGCCGGCATGACCGAGTCGGGCACGCTCGGCACCTACGGCGGCATCAACATCCCGCCGGTCACGATCTTCATGAACGGCTTCGAGGCCGGGATGAACTACTACAACGAGCAGAAGGGCACCGACGTCCAGCTCATCGGCTGGAGCTCGGAGGACCAGGACGGCCTGTTCACCGGCGACTTCGAGGACCAGGACAAGGGCCGCCAGGTGACCGAGTCGCTGCTCGACGAGGGCGCCGACATCATCATGCCGGTGGCCGGCCCCGTCGGCCTCGGCTCGGTCGAGGCCGTGCGGGCCGACGGCGGCGACGCCAAGCTCATCTGGGTCGACACCGACGGCTGCGAGAGCGCGCCGGACGCCTGCGACCTGCTGCTCACGAGCGTCATGAAGAACATGGACGTCGCCGTGTTCGACACGATCGAGTCGGCCGTCAACGACGAGTTCGAGGGCGGGCTCTACACCGGCACGCTCGAGAACGAGGGCGTGGGCCTCGCCCCGTACCACGAGTTCGAGGAGCAGGTGCCCCAGGAGCTGAAGGACGAGGTGGAGCAGCTCCAGCAGGACATCATCGACGGCACGGTCACGGTCGGCGGCTGAGCCCCGGCCACCGGAGGGCACGGCCGTGCGGGTCGAGCTGCGGGGGATCACGAAGCGGTTCCCCGGCGTGGTGGCGAACCGGGACGTGGACCTCTCCGTGGACAGCGGAGAGGT
>DASWMK010000148.1 GCA_036399815.1 Acidimicrobiales bacterium | reverse complement strand
CGCCGTCGGCCGCGGCGCCGACGGCCGGCCGGTGACGATCGCCGCCGGCTCCGACCGGGCGGCGACGCTACTGGCCGAGGTCGTTGACCGGGCCGCCCGCCGCTGGGCCGGCGGCGAGGACGTCGTCCTCGTCGCCGCGGCGGACGAGCCCGGTGCCCACCTGCGGATCGACGCCGCGTGGCGGCGGGTCAGCCCTCCGGGGTGACGGCGCTGACCCGCGTAGACCTATTTGGCTACAAGACCCCTGGTGAGTCAGCTGCAGGACTCCGGTGGAGCGTCACGGCAGCCGGACCGGCACCGCCGCCAGGCTGGCCATCGACGTCGCCCTCGATGCTGTCGTCCGACAGCCAGTAAAACGCGGAAGAGCGGACGGCACCGTCTGCGATCAACCCACATGATTCGCGGGCGCGGGCGACCGCCGAACTGTTCGACACGATGGCGTGCGCTCCAACGATTCGCGCCCAGTCCTCGGCATGATATCGGACCCAACGATCGGACGTGATTTCCCGATCGAACACCGGAACAATGATGAACGACGGCGCCGTTTCACGCACGAGCGCGTCGATGGATCTGTCGTAATTCTCTGTGCTCCAGGACATATCCTCGCAGATGAGCACGGCGAATCGGCCGAGATTTCCCTCCAGGATCGTGAGGTGCTCGCCAGTTGCGACGTACTCATCGAGCGGTCCATCTCCCCCCAAGTACGGCTCAAGTTGCCAGTCGCGCAAGTGCGTCACCTGCAACTGGAACCCGTATCTCTTGTCCTGCTCGGAGAGGCGTTTCCCGCTCACCCGGTCGAACAGCACGGCTCGGTTGGGCGGGCGTTCCCCATGGTGGCCTCCCGTGGGCCCGGTGCCAGCGAGTATCCATCGCAAAGGCGACCCGGTCGGTGGTTCCTCCTCGCCGAGGACGGTCGTCCAGGCATCCACGCCTGCATCGTCCAGAACACTCTCCGGTAGGACGCCGATGACGGCACCTGATTCGTCCAAGGCATCGCGGAGGGCACGGACTCGACCGACATCACTGAGGGCCTCCCCCGGGGATACCTGGTACTCGTTCGGGACCGGTCTGCCAAACACGAACTCGTCGAGGTCCATCGCAACGGGAGCGCAGCCGAAAACGATGTCGGCGGGCCTGGTGTCCGAGGTCGGGTCGACCACTGCCGGAAGATTCACCAGCCGGACTCGCGCCCATTGCGCCGGGGACACCCGGACAACGGCCCCGAAGTGCACGTCGTCCACGGGGTCGCCGTGACGCCAGAGAAGAGCGCCCGGTGCCCTGTCGTTCAGCTTTCCGGTCTCTGCTGCTCGTTCGATGACGTCCCCTAGAGCTCCCGCCTGTGCGAACTCCAGGCGACCACGGGGGTGGCCAAGTAGCAGGGCATCGTCGATAGCGAGCGCCAGGGCGAGGGCCGGCACGGCTCCCTCGAGCGCGCGATGGGCCGCTTCTGCCGTCACTCCCCCGGCCGTAACCAGCTCGCCGGCGATGTTGACGGCCTCTTGGTGCGCTGCCACGACTGCGAGGTCGGTCACCGCCGCCCACTGCTCGGCGAAGTGGTCCCACAGTTCGCAGAAGCAATCTGCAAGGTCCGCCGGTAGAGTTGACATCTGGATGCCTCCTCGGCCCCTCGGCATCGAGGATCCGCACTCAAGCCGCCCGGATCACGCGCCGAAAGATGACTGATGATTGACATGTCCGAGTCCCCAGAGTATGTTCGTCCCATGAGTGACGTAGCCCGCGCGGCGCGCGGCGCCGCCGCTGAGCGCCTCCGCCGAGCGTTCGAGGACGCCGAGGCGGCGGAAGCGCATGGCGGATGGTTGCGAACCGTGGCGGCGCTCCTAGTCGATGCCGCAGTGGGGCTCGATGTCGACGCGATCGGCGTTGCGGCCGACGGTCTACGCCGAACAGCGGCGCGAGCGAGTAACCCTGTCGCGTCCGAGCGACTCCTAGTGCTGGCAGAGGTTGCCCGCGCCGCAGCAGCACGCGCCGACGCCGAGGCGACGCTTCGAGCGATCGAGCCCGGCTCGGTGGCCGGAAGGCTCGTCGTCGCCGTCGCTTCACAGCCGGGGATCTCCAGTAAGGACCTTGCGGAAGCGATCGGCGTCACCGAACCGCAGGTCAGTCGGGCTAGTAGGCGCCTGTTCGATCTTGGCCTGGTGGTCAATCGGAAGATGGGTCGACGCAAGATGTGGTTCGTAACCCCGCTCGGGCAGCTCGCTGTCGAGCAGCTGACGGGAAGCGGCGAGCGAGACCGCGGGAACTTGCCCGGGGGGGTCAACGTTCCAGCGCCGCACGAGCCTTCACGTCGCATCACAAACCTCGCTCCCGTCCCCAGCGATGTAGTTGTGAGGGCGACCGTGCTCACCTGGCTGGAGGCCCAGCCGGACGCGGTCCACCGAGTTGCCGTGACCGGACTGCCTGGGCTCGGAAAGAGCACCTCGGTCGCCGCGTACGTTCACCGCCACAGGGAACAATACGACATCACGTGGTGGATCCGTGGCTCGAACATCGAAGGCGACCTGGCGGCATTGGCTGACCGGCTCGGTGCGCCAGGTCGCTCGTCCCCCGGCGTCCACGGCCTCGCCGCGCAAGCAATCGAGTCACTCGAGCATGCGGCCGAACGCTGGCTGCTCGTCATCGACGACGCCGATGACGCGGCGTCGGTGACTCCGTTCATCCCCGTCGGGGAAAATGGACGAGTCATTGTGACGTCACGATCGCTCGTGTGGCCACCGGAGTGGAGCGTGCACCATGTCGCTCCCCTGTCGCATACCGAAGCGATCACGCTGGTCGAGAAGACCCTTGGACCGTTGACGCCGGCGACGGAGCCAGTGGCAGACATCCTCCACCCACTCGCCCTCCGCCTTGCCATTGGGTCAGTGCAGCGCGGCCTCGTTGCGGCCGACGAGTGGGCACACCTCGGACGCACCCGCCAAACGGGCCGATCAGGCAACGGCGACGGCAGTCGTAACGTTAGCGAAGCTATCCATCTCGCATACGAGGGAGTCCGTCGCAGCGACAGCACGTCCGCCCATCTCCTCGGCGTGCTGACCTTCGTCGGTGCGGGGGAGCTCGAACTGTCAGACCTCAGTCGTATCGAGAGGTTCAAGGATGTCGATCAGCTTGAGACGGCGCTTGAGTTGACTGCCGACTTGGGGTTCGTGATGTTACGTGATCGTCGGTGGGCCGCTATTCATCCACTCGTCCAGCGCGCGCTCCGACACCGACTCGAGTTCGAGGCTCGTGCGACGTTCATTGGCGACGCCGTCCGCCTCATGTACGAGTTGCTTCCAGCCAAGAGCAGGAATCCGGAGGAGTGGGCACCGTACGATCGCCTCTGGACCCAAGCACGCGGTGCCGTCGAGAACGTCGACCCGACGCTCGACGACGATGTGCTCGACCTCGCTGCGGACGTTTCTGCGCGCCTCGCAGACTACGCGCAGGCGAGGGCACTGTTCGAAGACGCCAAGGACCTCAGCGAGCGAGCGCTCGCAATGGCCGAGCGCTGCTTCGGATCCCAATCTGCGGCAGTGGCGCGCCGACTCCGGCGCCACGGCGAGATCCTCCGTGATGTTGCCGACATCGCTGGGTCCCTTGTGCATCTACAGAGAGCGGATGATGTTGCGCGCCACTGTGACGACCTCGATGTCAGGGAACGCTTCTTGATTGCTAACAGCCTCGGCAGCGTGGTGAGAGACACAGGGGACCCCGCGGAAGCACTTGCGATTCACCGGGCGGCACTGGCCTCAGCGGAAGGTGCGGCGACCGAAGAGGTGCAGCCGCGTCACAAGGCGATCGCGTGGTCTGACATCGGTAGGGCGCAGCAGGAACTCGGGCGGTTCGACGAGGCGGAGGACGGGTTCCTACGCTCGATTGACTTGAAGCGAGCGCAGGTCGGCGTGCGACCGCCGAGCGGGAACCGCCAACAGCAAAACGCTAACGCGGAGGTCGCACGAACGGAGATTCGCCTTGGCGCGTTGCTAACCGAAACGGGCGAGTTCGAGCGCGCCGATCGATACCTCGCAAGTGCCCTCGGCGTGCTTGAGAAGGCCAGTTCCGAGTGGGCGCCATGGCGAGCGAGGGCTCACGTCGCCACTGGATGGTTGCGACGGCAGCAGGGACGCTACAGCGAGGCGCAGGAGCACTTGGAGCGCGGGGTCAAGGGGTTGATGCTGTCCCACGGCGCCGACCACCACGAAGTGGGACGCGCACGAGCGAAGCTTGCCTACCTGCTGTGGGACCGCGACGCCATCCGTGATGCACGGAGGCACTTCGAAGCTGCGGTCGAGATCGCCGAGCGCACGTTCGGCTCCGGTCATCCCGATTCCGCGCATGCGATGAGCGGCCTTGCCGTCGTTGTGCAGGACTCGGGGAATTTGATTCTTGCTGAGGAGTACCACGAGCGAGCGGTGACAATCTTCGAATCGACGTACGGTCCCGATCACATTGCCTATGCCGAGGCCCTCGACAAGCTCGGATACACACTCCGTGAACAGGGCCGTCCCCGCGAGGCGTTGCTAAGGCACCAGCAAGCTTTCGACATCTTGACTGGTCACGTACGTCGCATGAGACATCCGCACCAGCGCATATGCGCGATGCCGCTCGTGAACCAGGCGAGGGCTCTACGCGACGAGGGCGAGTTGTCGGAGGCGAGGCGCCGAGCGTCGGAAGCGCTCGCCCTCCTTCGCGAAGGCGATCGCGACCTCGGGATCGTATACCTTGTACTTGGACAAATCACACGCGACGAACGCGACTACACATCTGCCCTCGTGTGGTTCGAACAGGCGAGGAACGCGTTTGTCACGAGCTTCGGCGAACGCCATCGTGACGTCGCCGCGGCGTGGCGACACATTGGCGTCACCAACCAACACGCGGGGCAACTCGTCGAGGCGCAAAACGCACTCCGCATTGCCGTCGACATCTTTCGACTGCTCGAAGAGGTCAACCCGCAAGAGGTGAGAACGGCTCAAGAAGACTTGATGATGGTCGACCTGCTGCTTCAGAAGGCGGGACGACCGCCGTCTGCCGTTCTCGACCGCGTCCTTGTAACAGCTCGGTCGTGATGGGTCACCACCCCGCTCCATCGGCGGTGCCGGGAAAGGGCCCAACCGGCCACCAGACCGAGCTGCCAATGGCGAAAGGAAGAGCTGTCCGTTCGGCGGTCCGCCGGCTCTCGTGTGATGGTTCGCCGCCGATCGGCACGACAGCCGCGTCTCCCGACCGGCCGGCATTCGCGCAATGCAGTCGGTCGTCTGGACGGGCACGGAGGTCGTCGTCGTGGGCGGCCTGTGCCGGTACACGCCACGGACGCCTGGCGGCCGCTCGCCGCCTCGTCGATGGACGCGCCGGTAGGCCAGTGCCGTGTGGACGGGGACGAAGATGGCCGTCTTGGGCGGCGCACCGGGGTACGCCACGGTTGCCTGCGACACCAAGCGTCACCGGTGGCGGCGGCTCGCCGACTCCCCGGTCGCGGCCGCCGAGCCGGCCGCCGTCGCCTGGACGGGAACGGACCTGGTCGTCGTACGGGGGTTCGAGGCGATCTCCGGCGACCCCGCCACGGACACCGCCGCCCTGCGACCGGCGGACGGCACCTAGCGGGCACTGCCTCACCCGCCGGGTGCCGCGGCGTGCCGCGCCGCCGCCGCTTGAACCGGAGGTCGTCCTCTGGGGAGGCAGCGTCGGGTGCGAGACACCCACCCACCCCCCGGAGCGGGGCATGGCACTGTCGCTCGGCGGGCCGTAGCCGGCGCGCGGCGTCAGAGCCCGGGACGACGGCACGTCGTCCCGGCAACGCGACCCTGCGGACCCGGGTGCCGACCTGCGGATCGACGCCGCGTGGCGGCGGGTCAGCCCTCCGGGGTGACGGCGCTGACCCGCGTCGACCAGTTGGCGATGAGGCCCCTCGTGCGGTGGCAGGTGAAGTCGGCGAGCCACTCCTCGTACGTGCAGTTCGAGGCGATGTACTCGTTGGCGAACCACACCTGGCCGTTGTACGTCGTCGCCGCCGGGTAGTCGCCCCAGCGGGGCCGCGGCGACGGCGGCTCGGTGCCGGCGCAGTTCTCGAACACGTACTCGCAGAACCCGTCCTCCGGCGCGAGGCCGGTGGCGGCGACGAACACGCCGACCCGGCCGTCGGCGACGAGCGAGTAGGCGGCGGTCGGGAACCAGTCGTCGCCGACGAGGGTGAACCCGACGGCGCCCCGCCCGTCCGGCAGGGTGGCGAGCCCCGGATAGATCACGTTGTTGCCGGCGACGGCGAGGTAGCCCTGGCCGGCGACGGTGCCGTCCGGCCGGAAGGCGAACCACGCCCCGCCGGCCTGGATGTTGCCGCCGACCTCGACGATCGTGTCGAGCGTCCCCCACACCCGCTCGCCGTCGTACCAGGTGTTGAACACCCGGGTGTCGCTGCTGTCGAGCGGGCCCTCGACCTCGTTGGGCGACGGCCCGAGCCCGGGGAGGCACTTGACGACGAGGCAGTCGCGCAGCGGGGTCGGCCCCTGCTTCTGCTCGGACAGCGGCGGCACGCCGTACACCTGCGTCTCGACCACGTTGGCCTCGAGGCGCACGGCGAGCACCGGCCCGTCGAGGGACCGCGTGTTGGACAGCGTCCACAGGGCCATGCGGTCCGAACGGCCGCTCGGGTTGCCGGTCTCGGCCGCCGCCGTGGAGCTGAGGAGGTACTCGCTGCCGCCGTCGGCGTCGGCGAACACGCCCTCGGGCGACGACGCGGGGATCAGGGTGAACGCCGGGATCGGGTGCTCGCCCTCGGTGAGGGCGATGTTCTCGAACTGGAGGGCGCGCAGGTGGGCCGGGCCCGACGCCAGCTGGCGGCGGGAGAAGGCGTAGAGCTGGGCGCCGTTGAAGTTCGTCCCGAACTCGCCGGGGTCGTCGAACCACGGGTACTCGTTGACGGTCACGTACACGCCGTAGCGGTCGGCGCCGATGTGCGGGTAGTCGCCGATGCACGGGCAGCCCTGGTGGCTCGGCGTGCCGCCGGTGCCGTCGTCGATGGTGTTGATGGCGTAGAAGTCCCAGCCGCCCCGGGGGTTGTCCGTGCGGCTGACGGCGAGGTCGACGTGGTTCTGGAGGGTCAGGCCGCCGGTGCGCCGGTCGGCCTCCAGGGTCAGCACGACGTGGACCCAGCGGTCGTACAGGTCGTCGTAGAAGCAGCTGGGGTCGACCAGCTGGGGCCCGAACTTGCCGGTGGTGCGGTTGATGGCCGCCGGATAGCCGTAGAACGTGTTGAGGCTGATCGGCTGGGACGCCGGGTTGCCGTTCGTGTCGTAGACCCGCAGCGCCGAGTTGACCGTCTCGAGCACGTAGCCGTTGCCGACGCACAGCCCCTGGTCGGGCGGCTCCCAGGAGAACTGGTTGCCATTGTTGGTGACGTAGCGCTCCTGGTAGAGGTTGATGCCCTCGAAGCTCTCCGACAGGCCGGGCCGTTGGCGGCTGACCCGGGTGGCGGGCGCGACCGGGACGGGCAGCTCGCCGGGGGCGGTCGACCGGGCGGTGGCCGGGTCGGGCCGGGTCGAGAGGCTGCGGCCGACGGCGCCCCGCACGGCGGACGCGACGGCCAGGTCCTCCTCCTCGCCCGGCGGGGTCTCCGGCCCGAGCGTGCCCTCGGGGAGGTGCCCGACGGCGTCGTCGAGGGAGCCCAGGCTGGCCCGCCGCTCGATCGTGCGAACGTTCGTGTCGGCGACGGCGGCTCCCGCCGAGGCCGTGTCCGGCGCCGCCCCGGCCGGCACCCCCGCGAGGACGGCGACCGCCAGCACCGCCAGGACCGCGCCGACCTCCACCGACCGACGGAAGACCCTCATCGGCAACCCCCCAGCTCGTAGCGCAGGACGAGCCGGAACCTACGCCTGCTCCGGGACGGCTGTCCACGCCAGCCGTGGGCCTACGTTGGCGGGATGACCCGAGCGTCCACCGGTGGCCCGGTCCCCGAGCTCCCCGGCTGGCACGGGCCCCGGCCCGGCGCCGTGCCACCGACCCGCCAGGCCGTCGACGAGTGGCTGGTCGCGTACGTCCGGGCCTGGCAGCGCTACGACCCGGCCGACATCGGCAACCTCTTCACCGAGGACGCCACGTGGTGGCAGCCCTTCGGCGTGAGGGCCCAGGGCCGGGACCGGATCGTCGCCGAGTGGATGGCCGAGCAGCACCTCGACGAGCCCGGCGGCTACGGCGGGCGCTACGAGTGCATCGCCGTCGACGGCGACCTCGCCGTCTGCCACGGCCGCACCGAGTTCGTCGACCCGACCTCGGGCGAGCGGCGGGGCCGGTTCGACAACCTGTGGGTGCTGCGCTTCGGCCCCGACGGCCGCTGCGCCGAGTTCCACGAGTGGTACGCCCCCGAGCCGGTCCCGGCCGGCGACGCCGCGCCACCGGGTGCCGAGAGCCCGAGAAGGGATTCGAACCCTTGACCTGCTCACGACGAGTGAGCGGCCGCTGGACGCTTTGCTCACCAGCGTTTGCGCTGGTCGCCAGTGAGCGCAAAAGCCAAAGATATCTGGTGTGACGACGCGCCTACCGGAAGGCGCGCGTAGGTGGGAGGCATGCCGATCCGCTCGGATATTGACCTCGCCCATCTCGGCCACAGCGGGCCTCCTCGACCTCAGCGAGCCGGCGTTCCGGTTCTCCCTCGATGAAGTCGGTCGGTCGCATGAGCACCTCGAACGCCGACACATCCTCGCGTACAAGCGGCTAGGCGCCGCCGAGGCGCGTCAGGATCGGAGCTCGTCACGCACCGGCCCTGGCTTGCGTCATGGTGAACGCTCGGGCCATCGCCCTCGATTGCGGCCCCGCACGGTTCAGTGAAGTGGCAGATAGGTCGCAGTGGTATCGGGCACAATCGAAAAGGCCGGACCTGTGGCGACAGCATGCTGAATCCCGTCGGCCAGGAGGCGCGACCACGCCTGGCATCCTCTTAGGGCTTGAGCAGCCCGCCTGGTCTAACGACCTTTCACGACGCGGGAAGCACTCAAGCACCGCGGCCGAGCCGTCGACGGCCGCCTCGACTGCAACCACCAGGCGATGCGGCCCGGGCCGCTCTACACGAGCCCACCGGCCCGTGCCAGCGACCGCGGCGCCGACCGTCCGCGGCGAGCGGTCCGCGCGTGAGTAGCGTCGTGATGATGGCAAGCGACTTCGCCAAAGGGATCATGGCGCAGCTCGCCCCCAAGGCTGAGCGAGAATTGCAACGTCGATGGGCCGACTGGTGTGCCGCGATGCGCGGCCGCCCCGCCCCCGAGATCCACGCGGCCGCCATCGAACGATGGGGTGAGCCGCTCGACCATCGGCTCACCGAAGCGATCGCACGGGGTGACGACATCGGCCTGGTCGTCACCTTCAAGCCCGACCTTTCCGAGCTGTAGGACCTCGATCACCGCGTCCCCTGCAGGCGGAGGTCGCGGTTGCGCATCATCACCGGGCCACGCTGCGACTGGCCAGCCATGATCTCCGGGGGCCGAGAACCCGTGCATGAGGGCCATGGCGAGGTCGTCGTGGCCGCTGCGTTCGGGCACGACGATGCGAACGTGTCCAGAGACTCGTACTCCAGCGCCGCCAGCTTGGCGCAGCAGGGAGGGATGCCGGGGCACCCGGAGCCGGCCCAGCTGCAGCGCCAGCTTGATCGCTCCGAACCCACCGTCTTTCAGCGGGGCGTCGGTGGGGACGGCGTCGACCGAGAGGCGTAGGAGCCGGCAGCGCGCAGCCGGTCCCCAAGCTCGGCGTGGGCATGTAGCCGACGCCCAGGTCCTCGTTGCCGACTGGCGGACCGAGTACAACACCTACCGCCCCCGCTCCGCCCTCGGCATGCTGACGCGGAACCAGTTGGCGGAACACAGGAGGCGGACCAACCCATCGCAGCTCTCGTTGCGGGTGGACCGAGCAATGGGGTCTGGTCAAAGTAGCGACCCCGGGCGTGCCATACCGTCGCCGGTCCGGTCGTGCGCACTGCCCGGGCACTTGGCGCTGCCGGCACCGGTCGCCGTTTCGTGTGGCCCGCCCTGGGCGCCTATGGCTGGTGTACGAGCGTTGTGCTAACAAACGCCCCTGTCGCCGCTCAAGTTTCGGCTGGTCAGACGCCTTGAGAGCCCGAGAAGGGATTCGAACCCTTGACCTGCTCATTACGAGTGAGCTGCTCTGCCGACTGAGCTACCCGGGCGTGGGTCGGCCATCGTAGCCGGGCCCACGCCCGGGAAGGTCGGTGAACTACTCCTCGTACTCGGGGCAGGGCGGGTTGGGCTCGTACAGCTGGCTGGTGTCGTGGGTGACGGCCCGGAGGGCGTCGATGCGGCCGTTGCCGAAGCACTCGTCGTAGCCGGGCAGGCCGAGGTCGACGGTCGTCGACTGGAGGTACGACTCGACGTTCTGCGGCCGCATCACCACGTCGGGCTCGCCGGCGTCGGTGCCGAGCCGGCCGAACTGGCTGACGATCAGCGCGGCCACGCCGGTGGCGTGCGGGGACGCCATCGACGTGCCCTCGAGGCAGGCCCAGGCGTTGCCGGGGATCGTCGACAGCACCGTGTTCCCGCACGGGCCGGGGAACTCGCCGTTCGGGTTGTCGGAGTTGCCGCCGGGGGCGGCGACGTCGGTGGCCCAGGTGCCGTAGTTCGAGTAGGCGGCCTTCTCGCTCGCCGGGCCGAGGGCCATCGTCCCGACCACGCCCGCGGTCTCGGCCGGCACGACGTCGCACTCGTTCTCGTAGGGCTCCGGCGGGTGGGCAAGGTCGTTGTCGGAGTTGCCGAGGGCGGCGACGGGCACGACGCCCTGGTTCCTCGCGTACTGGATGGCCCGCTCGTTGGCCTGCCGGAAGGCCCGCTGCACCGGGTCGGTCATGCACTTGAACTCGTGGGACTCGAGCAGCTGGTCGTCGTCCACGAAGAAGCTCATGTTGATGACGTCGAGCTTGGCGTCGCCGGCGTAGGTGATGCCGGCCGCCGTGGCGCTGGCGTAGCAGTAGCCGGCCGCGTCGCACACCTTGACGGGGACGAGCGTGACGTTCGGGGCGACGCCGACGACCCCGACGCCGTTGGCCTGCGCGGCCACGATGCCGGCGACGTGGGTGCCGTGGAACTGGTTGTCGACGCACGGGTCGGGCGTGCCGACGCCGGGCCCGAGCGGCACGAAGTCCCGGCCCCTGGCGCAGTCGACGTTGGTGCCGCCCTCGTCGACGGCGAAGTCGACGTGCTGGGCGTCGATGCCGCTGTCCAGGATGCCGACGTCGACGGCCGGCGACCCGGCCTGCACGGCGTGGGCCTCGGGGGCCCGGATCTGGATCATGCTCCACTGGAACGGCTCGAGCGGGTCCTCGGTGACCTCGGGGCCGCCGCCGGGCGGCGGTGCCGCCGCGTCGAGGACGGTCAGGTCGCCGGCCGCGACGGCCTCGGCGTAGCTCGGGAACGCCTTCCAGGCGAAGTCCTCGCCGACCTCGTCGACGAGGGACGACCGCCGGAGCACGTCGGCGAACAGCGCGCTCGGCGAGGTCACGACGAGCACGCCGATCTGGTCGGACAGGTCGGCGGTGACGGTGCCGCCGGCGGCGGCGACCGTGGCGGCGACGGCCGACGGGGTGCCCGTGGCCGTGAACGAGCCGTCGGCCGACCAGGCGCCGTCCAGCACGACCACGTACCGCTTGACGGTCGTGCTGGCGGCCGGTGCGGTCACGCCGGCCTCGGCGGTGGGAGCGAGCAGCGTCGCCGTGGCGACGAGCCCGGCCAGCGAGACGAGCCATCGAACCATGTGGCCTCCCTCGAACGTCCCGCCATCGGATGGTGAGGCTCGGGACTTCGACGCCCCGGCGCGCCGTTCCTGCCCCGCTCGCGTCGCCCCAGACGCGAACGGGCCCGGCGGCGGAGCTGCCTCCACCGCCGGGCCCGTTCGGTACGACGGGCTACCGGTGAGCCGTCAGCCGGCTACGGGGTGACGTCGTCGGGGTCGCCGATGTAGACGAGCCCGGCGCCGTACGCCTCGCTGTCGGGGACGGCCTCGCCGCCGAGGTGGCAGTACCCGGTCGGGCAGTGCACGCCGGTCAGGTCGGCGGCGCTCATGTCGTCGGGGTCGAGCACCTCGGTGAAGTTCGGGCCGGCGTCGATGGCCCGGCCCTGGACGAGCTGGACGAGCCGCCCGACGTTGCCCCTCGCCCCGGCGGTCTCGCTGGCGATGACGGCGAGGCTGGCCGTGACGTGCGGGGCGGCCATCGAGGTGCCCTGGATGGTCGAGTAGCACTCGTTGACGTAGAAGTGGGAGCCCCTCGTGAACGTGAAGCAGGGGATCTGCGTCGCCCAGTTGGACGTCGTGGAGAACGTCTCCCACACGTTGGTCAGGTCGTCGTCGGTGTACGGGAAGCCGGGCGTGCCGCCCCGGTCCCACACCGGCAGGTTGAACTTGCGGGCCCCGCCGGGGCCGGCGATGTCGATGCGGGGGCCGTAGTTGCTGTAGTAGGCGAGCTGGTCCTCCTCGCCCTGGCCGGCCGCCTGGTGGCGGTCCCGCAGCGGCTTGCAGGTGGCGGCGGTGTCCTCCGGCGACCCGGCCGTGCCCTCGGGGCAGCCGTGCGACGACGGGACCGTCTGGTTGTTGGTGGCCGAGACGTCGACGACGCCCCGGACGCCGCCGGGCGACTCCCACATGCCGTACGGGTCGAACAGCTCGGCCCGCGGGGTGGTGAGGGTGCCGTGGCTGATGACCTTGCCCCCGGTGCCGATCCTGGTGTGGTCGTTCCCGGCGCTGGCGACGATGACCATCCCGCGCTCGCGGGCGTAGTTGACGGCGTCGACGTACATCTGGTGCACGCGCGGGTTGTCGCCGTAGCCACCGAAGGAGATGTTGAGGACGTCGACGCCCGCGTCGGCCGCCTCGATGAAGCCCTCGATCAGGGTCGAGCTGCTGGCGAAGCCGCACCACTGCGCGATCTTCACGGCGACGAGGTCGACGTCGAAGGCGATGCCGTTCGTGCCCACGCCGTCCATCTCGGCGGCGATGTTGCCGGCGATCCAGGTGCCGTGGCCGTGCCAGTCGGTGTCGACCGGGCCGCCGAACTCCTCGGCCAGCATCTCGTCGCTGGTGCCGAAGAACCGCCGGCACAGGTTGTCGTCGTCGGCCAGGTCGATCACCTGCACGACCTGGTCCTTCAGCTCGGAGTGGGTGTAGTCGACGCCGGTGTCCATGACGGCGACGGTGATGCCCTCGCCGGTGGCGCCGCGGTGCCACGCGTCGGGCGCGCCGATGCGCCGGTAGTCCCAGAGCAGACCGGCGTAGGACATGGCCGGGTCACCGGCCTCGCCGCTCGCGTCCCTCGTCATCGCCGGCTCGGCGATCGTCCTGGCGTTCTGGACGCCGGGCGCCCGGACCGCAGGCCGGGACGCGTCGGCCCAGCTGAGCGAGACGATCTCGTCGAGGGACACGTCCGCCGCGGCCCGGTCGGACCGCAGCGAGGCTGCCTGCGAGCTGGTGGCCTCGACGACGAAGGCGTTGAGCTTGGAGATGTCGAGGACGACCTCGGCCCCCCGGCTCTGCGCCCGGTCCCGGAGCCCGGCCAGCTCGGCCGCGCTCGTCGCCGTCACGATCCACCTCTCGCGTGGAGCTGCCGCCGCCTCGACCCGCACCGCCGGGAGCAACCCGGCGACGAGCGAGAGCGCGGCGAGCCCCAGCAGCAACCGAGCTCGCGTCATGTGGCCTCCTTGCCAATGTGCCGCCCTGTCGGATGGAGCGGCGCAACCCTAGGCCGCATGTGTGCCCGGTGTCACCGGTCGGAAACGAAGGTGAAGCGGCCGTCTCGTCGGGAGGGTGCCGCACGCCCCCCCGGCGGCCGGCCCGGTCAGGAGCGGAGCAGGCGCTGCACGGCGGCCGTCGCCTCGGCCAGCTTCTCCTCGGCGTCAGGCCCGCCGGCGGTGACCGCCTCGGCCACGCAGTGGTGCAGGTGCTCGTCGAGGAGGCCGACGGCGACGCTCTGGAGCGCCTTCGACACGGCCGCGACCTGGGTCAGCACGTCGATGCAGTAGGTGTCCTCGTCGACCATCCGCTGGAGGCCCCGCACCTGGCCCTCGATGCGGCGGAGGCGGGCGAGGTACTCGTCCTTCCTGGTCGTGTAGCCGTGCACGACCCCTACCCTACCGGGGTACCCGCGAGCGGCGGCAGGTCGAGCAGGAGGGCCTCGAGCAGGAGCCCCTCCGAAGGGTTGCGGATGAGCGCGGCGGCGGTCGCCTCGAGCCGCTCGACGGCCTCGACCAGCGGCGCCGGCCGGGCCGCGTCGACCAGCGCCCGGCGGTACCGCTCGCCGACGACGCCGAGCCCGGCCCGCACCTCGTCGGTCCGCAGCCGGCGCACCTCCCGCCGGTGCCGGGCCTCGAGGTCCCTCGCGCTCGGCGGCCGCGTCCCGTAGCGGGCCGCCTGCTCGGCCAGCTCGGCCACCTCCGCGGCCTGGCGGGCCTCCAGCGGCTCGGTGGCCCGGTCGATCAGCGCCCGCAGCTCGGCCGCCAGCTCGGCCACGGCCCGGCCGGTGCCGTCGAGCCGCTCGGGCACCGTCCACCAGGCGTGGCGGCGGGCGGCCAGCTCGGGGTCGGTGGCGAGCAGGCGGGCCCGGTCGAGGTCGCCCCCGGCCGCGGCGGCGGCCACCTCGGCGGCCTCGCGGTCCACGCCCTCGGCGGCCAGCGCGGCGGCGACGAGGCCGGGGGCGACCGGCCCGAAGTCGACGCGCACCGACCGGGAGGCGATCGTCACCAGCTCGGGCGGGACCTCCTCGGCCAGCAGCACGAACACGGTCGACGGCGGCGGCTCCTCCACGGCCTTCAGCAGGATGGCGGCGAACACGTCGACGAGGTGGACGTCGACCACGAGGATGACCTTGCGGGCGCCCTCGACCGGGCTCCTGGCCGAGAGGGCGACGACCTCTCGCGCCTCGTCGGCGCTGATCCTCGCCCCCTGGCGCTCCACCACGACGAGGTCGGGGTGGGTCTCGGCCAGGGCGAGGGCGACGGCCCGCTCCTCGCCGCCCGGCGGCGCGGCGGCGGCCAGCACCTCGGCGGCGAACGCCCTGGCCGCGGCGCGGGTGCCGACCCCGGTCGGGCCGACCAGGAGGTAGGCGTGCACCGGCCGGCGGGCGGCCGAGCGCAGCACGGCGACGGGGCGGGCCTGCCCGACGACCGCGGCCCACGCCGCGTCCAGCCGCTCGGCGGCCGGCCCGCCGGCGGTCACGCCGGGACCCCCAGCCGGGCGGCGACGGCGGCCCGGACGGCGGCGGCGACCTCGTCCACCGGGCGGGTGCCGTCGACCACCACCCACCGGTCGTCGGCGGCGGCCAGCCGGCGGTAGCCCTCGGCCACCCTCGTGTGGAAGGCGGCGGCCTCGGCCTCGAAGCGGTCGGGCGAGCCGTCGCGGGCGCCTGCCACCGCCACCGGCACGTCGAGCAGCACGACGAGGTCGGGCGCCAGCCCGCCCGTCGCCCACTCCGACACCCGCCGCACGTCCTCGACGTCGAGGCCCCGCCCGTAGCCCTGGTAGGCGAGCGACGAGCCGACGTAGCGGTCGGTCACCACGTGGCGGCCCTCGGCCAGCGCCGGGCGGACGACGGTGGCGACGTGGTGGGCCCGGTCGGCGGCGACGAGGAGCGCCTCGGCCCTGGCGTCGACGGCGCCCGTAGCCGGGTCGAGCAGCACGTCCCGCACCCGGCGCCCGAACGCCGTGCCGCCCGGCTCCCGGGTCAGCACGGCGCCGAGGTGGTCGGCGAGCAGCGCCGCCTGGGTCGACTTCCCGCTGCGGTCGCCCCCCTCGAAGGCGACGAACCGGGCCGTCACCCGACCGGCTCCCGGCGCCGCTCGGCCTGGAGCGACCGGTACGACAGCCCGCCGGCGGCGAGGATGATCACGCCGGCGAGCCACAGCGTCAGCCGCACGCCGGGGACGGCGACGGACACGCCGAGCAGGTCGATGCGGCCGTCGAACAGGGCGTCGGACACGTCGCCGAGCAGCTCGGCCAGCAGCGGCCCGACGGCGAAGGCCAGCAGCACGCACAGCCGGACCAGCGTGTAGAGGGTGCTGAAGATCCGGCCCCGCAGCTCGTCCTCCACGTTCTCGTGGAGGATCGTGAACCCCAGCACGTAGACGGCCCCGGCGCACACGCCGAGGACGGCGACGAACAGCGCGGCGAGGGCGAGGGTGTTCAGCGACGAGGCGACCAGGAGCGACACGCCGGCCATGAGCACGGCGGCGGTGAACACGCCGGCCTTGGGCAGGCGCTTCTGGACGGCCGACAGCAGGGCGATGCCGACGGCCACGCCGAGCCCGAGGGCGGTGACGAACAGCCCGAACCCGGCGTCGCCGGCGTGCAGCACCTGGGTGGAGAAGACGGGCCCGAGGGGCACCAGCATCCCGCCGCCGATCAGCCCGGTGCCGAGGCCGAGCATCACCGACCGCACCACCGGGCTGATGAAGATGAACCGCCACCCCTCCTTGAGCTCGCCGACGGCCCGGCCCACCTCGGCCCGCCGGTGCTCGGCCGGCGCCCGGCGCTGGCGGGCCCGCCTCGTCCTCGGCAGGTCGAGCGTGCCGATCAGGCACGCCGACAGCAGGAACGTGCAGGCGTCGACGTAGAAGGCGATCGACAGCTGCTCGGGGCGCAGCACGTCGAGGGCGTCGACCGACGACACCCACTCGGCCACCTTGGCCAGCAGGGCGAAGAACGCCGACGCGAACGGGAAGCTGCCGTAGGCGGCCACGAGCGACAGCGAGTTGGCGGTGGTGAGGTGGTCGGCGGGGACGAGGTTGGGGACCGACGCCTCCTTGGCCGGCGACCACAGCAGGGTGAAGATCTCGAGCACCAGCGAGGCCAGCACCAGGCCGGGGATGGTGTCGACGAACGGCAGGGTGGCGAGCACCGCCCCCCGGCCGATGTCGCAGATGACCATGACCTTCTTGCGGTCCCAGCGGTCGACGAGCACGCCGGCCGCGGCGGCGAAGAAGAAGCCGGGGACGATCCTGGCCGACATGACGAGGCCGACCGCGGCGCCGGCCGAGTCGTCGCCGATGCGGGCGGCCAGGGCGGCGATGGCGAGGAACCCGATCCAGTCGCCGAACGACGACACGACCTGGGCCAGCCAGAGCCGGAAGTACATCCGCGACCCGAACAGGCGGACGTGCAGGCCGGGCCGGTCGTGGCGGACCCTCCGGGTCGGCACCGTCGGCACGCTGGGCGCGAACACGAAGTCGGCCGGGGGCAGCGGCTCGCCTCCGGCATCGTCGGCGGGCTGGCGGCGAGGCTCCGCCACGGAGGCCAGGTTAGGAGACGGTCCCGCCGGGGGCGGCGACCGGGACGGGGGCGGGCACGGGCCGGGGGGTCAGCCCGAGCGGGACGGGCGGGACGCGCCGCCCTGCTTCGCGGCCGACGCCTTCTTCGCCGCCGACGCCTTCCCCGACGCCTTCTTGGCCGCCGACGCCTTCTTGGCCGGCTTCTTGGCCGCCTTCTTGGCCGCCGCCTTCTTCGGCGGCGCCGTGGCCGCGCGTTCCCGCCGGTCGGCGAGCAGCTCGGCCGCCCGCTCGATCGTGATGCCCTCGACCGTGTCGCCCTTGCGCAGCGACGCGTTCGTCTCCCCGTCGGTCACGTACGGCCCGAACCGGCCCTCCTTGACCGACACCGGCCGGCCCGACACGGGGTCGTCGCCCAGCTCCCGGAGGGCCGCGGTGGAGCGGGCCCCCCGCCGGCGCTTGGGCTCGGCGAACAGCCGGAGCGCCTCGTCGAGGGTGACCGTGAACAGCTGGTCCTCCCGCTCGAGGCTGCGGCTGTCGTCGCCCTTGCGCAGGTAGGGCCCGTAGCGGCCGTTCGTGGCGACGATCTCCTGCCCGTCCGACGGGTCCACGCCGACGAGGCGGGGCAGGCTGAGCAGGCGCAGGGCGTCGTCCAGGGAGACGGTCTCGACGGTCATGCCCTGGAACAGCGACGCCGTCCTCGGCTTGGCGTCGCCGTCGGCCTCGCCCAGCTGCACGAAGGGACCGAAGCGGCCGGAGCGGGCGATGACCGGGAGGCCGGACGCCGGGTCGGTGCCGAGCACCCGGTCGCCGCTCGGCGCCTGGAGGAGCGCGAGGGCGCGGTCGACCGACAGCTCGTCGGGCGGCAGGTCGTCGGGCAGCGGCGCCGTCGTGTCGCCCTTCTGGAGGTAGGGCCCGTAGCGGCCGACGCGGGCGACGACCTCCTCCCCGTCCTCGGCGGTGCCGATCGGGATCGAGTTGACGGCCCTGGCGTCGATGTCGCCGAGGTGGTCGGACACGAGCTGGCGCAGGCCGAAGCCCTTCGGGCGCCGGTCCCCCTCCCCGTCGCCGAAGTAGAAGCGGGCCAGCCACGGCACCGCCTCCTCGCCGCCCCGCGCGATCTCGTCGAGGTCGTCCTCCATGCGGGCCGTGAACGCGTAGTCCACGAGGTCGGGGAAGTGGCGCTCGAGCAGGGTGACGACGGCGAAGGCGGTGAACGACGGGACCAGCGCCGACCCCTTCTTCCACACGTAGCCCCGGTCCTGGATGGTGCTGATGATCGAGGCGTAGGTGGACGGGCGGCCGACGCCGAGCTCCTCCAGGCGGCGGACGAGCGACGCCTCGGTGAAGCGGGCCGGCGGGCTCGTGGCGTGCCCTTCGGGGCGCAGCTCGACGGCGTAGAGGGCGTCGCCCTCGGACAGCTCGGGCAGCACCCGCTCCTGGTCCTCGAGGTCGGAGTCGGGGTCGTCGCTGCCCTCGACGTAGGCGCGGAGGAAGCCCGGGAAGGCGATGGTCTTGCCGCTCGCCGCGAACTCGGCGTCGCGTCCCGACCGGGCGCTGCCGCCCAGCCGGACCTGCACGCTCTCGCCCCTGGCGTCGGCCATCTGCGACGCCACCGTCCGCTTCCAGATCAGGTCGTAGAGCCTGGCCTCGTCGCTGCCGACCTCGCGGGCGACGGCGTCGGGCGCCCGGAACGAGTCACCGGCCGGGCGGATGGCCTCGTGGGCCTCCTGGGCGTTCTTGACCTTCGTCGTGTAGACGCGGGGCGACGGCGTCAGGTAGTCGGGCCCGTAGCGCTCGGTGATCTGGGCCCTGGCGGCGGCGACGGCGGTGGACGACAGCGTGGTGCTGTCGGTCCTCATGTAGGTGATGTAGCCGTTCTCGTAGAGGCGCTGGGCGACCTGCATGGTCCTCGCCGACGAGAACCGCAGCTTGCGGCCCGCCTCCTGCTGGAGGGTCGACGTCATGAACGGCGCGTACGGCGAGCGCCGGTACGGCTTGCGCTCGACGGACCGGACGGCGAACGACGCGCCGTCCAGGTCGGCGGCGAGCTCGGTGGCCCCGGCCTCGTCCAGGACGACGACGTCGCCCCTGGACAGCTCCCCGGTCTCGGCGAAGTCCCTGCCGGTGGCGAGGCGGGTGCCGTCGAGGGCGACGAGGGTCGCCGGGAACGACGCGGCCGGGTCCTCGGCGGGGGCGAACGTGCCCTGGACGTCCCAGAACGAGGCGGCCCTGAACCGCATCCTGGCCCGCTCCCGCTCGACGATCACCCTGGTGGCGACGCTCTGCACCCGGCCGGCCGACAGCCGGGGCATGACCTTCTTCCAGAGGACCGGGGAGACCTCGTAGCCGTAGAGGCGGTCGAGGATCCGGCGGGCCTCCTGGGCGTCGACCAGCCGCCGGTCGAGGTCGCGGGGGTGCTCGATGGCCTCGCGGATGGCCCGGGGGGTGATCTCGTGGAACACCATCCGCCGCACCGGCACCCGCGTGCCGGGGTTCAGCACCTCGAGCAGGTGCCAGGCGATGGCCTCGCCCTCGCGGTCCTCGTCGGTCGCGAGGTACAGCTCGCTCGCGTCCTTGAGCTTCGCCTTCAGCGTGCGGACCTGGTCCTTCTTCTCCCTCGCCACCACGTAGAGCGGCTTGAACCCGTTGTCGACGTCGACGCCGAGCCGGGCCCACGCCTCGCCCTTGTAGGCCGGCGGCACGTCGGCGGCGTTGCGCGGCAGGTCGCGGATGTGGCCGATCGAGGACTCCACCACGTAGTCGCCGCCGAGGAAGCGGGCGATGGTCCGCGCCTTGGCGGGCGACTCGACGATGACGAGGGGCTTTCCCACTAACCGATCATCTCCTGCCGGGCCTCCTTGCGGACGAACACCTGGTGGGCGACCTTCGACCCGAGGGTGCGGTCCTGGCCGTCCACCCGGAGGACGACCGGCCCGTCGAAGGGGTGCTTCTCCCTGACCTCGACCCGCACGCCGGGGCGGACGCCCAGCGTGTCGAGGAAGGCGACGACGTCGGGGTCGGTCGACCCCGGCACGGCGACGACGGCCCGGTCGCCCGGCTCGAGGTCGTAGAGCGGGGGCAGCTCGGGCACGTCGACCATCTCCGGCTCGGGGATCGGGAAGCCGTGCGGGCACTCGGTGGGCCGGTCGAGGGCGAGGTAGAGGCGCTCGACCACGTCCTCGGGCAGGTCGTGCTCGAAGGACGGGGCGAGCCGGTCGGCCGCCTGCCAGGGGTAGCCGAGCATGTCGGCGAGGAAGCGCTCGACGATCCGGTGGCGGCGGATGGCGGCGACCGCGGCCGCCCGCCCGTCGCCGGTCAGCTCCACCCCCCGGTACGGGCGGTGGTCGACGAGGCCCCGCTCGGCCAGCCGCTTCACGGTCACCGTGACGGTGCCGGGGACGAGGCCGAGGGCCTCCGCGAGCGCGCCGGTCTGGGCCGCCGGGCGGTCCCGGGTCAGCCGGTAGATGGCCTTGAGCGCCTCACGCTCGGACTTGGTGGTGACGGGGTCCATGGTTTTGAACGGTCGAAACATCCTAGGGTTGGCCGTCGTGGACTTCGAACCCTCGCCGCTCGCCCGCGAGTACCACGACCGGTTGAGCGCGTTCCTCGAGGAGCGGGTGTTCCCCGCCGAGCCGGTCTACGACGCCCAGCTGGCCGAGCTCGGCGACCCCCACGGCGAGCCGCCGGTCATGGACGAGCTGAAGGCCGAGGCCAGGCGGCGGGGGCTGTGGAACCTGTTCCTCCCCCACGAGGAGCTCGGCGCGGGGCTCACCAACCTGGAGTACGCGCCGCTGGCCGAGCTGACCGGCCGCAGCCGGATCGCCCCCGAGACGATCAACTGCTCCGCGCCCGACACCGGCAACATGGAGATCCTCGCCATGTTCGGCACCCCCGAGCAGCAGGAGCAGTGGCTCCACCCGCTGCTCGAGGGCGAGATCCGCTCGTGCTTCGCCATGACCGAGCCGGAGGTGGCGAGCTCCGACGCCACCAACATCCGGTCCTCGATCCGGCGCGAGGGCGACGAGTACGTGATCGACGGCCGGAAGTGGTGGACGAGCGGGGCGCTCCGTCGGCGCACGAAGGTCGCCATCTTCATGGGCCGGACCGACCCGGACGCGCCGCCCCACCGCCAGCAGTCGATGGTGCTGGTCCCCATGGACACGCCCGGCGTGACCGTCCACCGGAACCTGGAGGTGTTCGGCTTCACCGACCAGGAGGGCCACGGCGAGGTCACCTTCGAGGGCGTGCGGGTGCCGGTGACCAACCTGCTCGGCGAGGAGGGCGGCGGGTTCGCCATCGCCCAGGCCCGGCTCGGGCCCGGCCGCATCCACCACTGCATGCGCTCGCTCGGGACGGCGGAGCGGGCGCTCGAGCTGATGTGCCGGCGGGTGCGGGACCGGGTGGCGTTCGGCGCCCCGCTGGCCGACCAGGGCGTGATCCAGCAGTGGATCGCCGACAGCCGCATCGAGATCGAGCAGGCCCGCCTCCTCGTGCTGAAGACGGCCTGGCTGATCGACACGGTCGGTTCCAAGGGGGCGCGGGTCGAGATCGCGGCGATCAAGGTCGTGTGCCCGAACGTCGCCCTCCGGGTGGTCGACCGGGCCATCCAGGCCCACGGGGGCGGCGGCGTGTCGCAGGACTTCCCGCTGTCGGCCATGTGGGCCTGGCAGCGGGCCCTCCGCCTGGCCGACGGGCCCGACGAGGTGCACCGCCGCACGATCGCCCGGCGCGAGCTGCGGCGCTACGAGCCCGAGGGGCCGGCCGCCTCGTCCTGACCGGTCGCGGCGAGCACCGCCGCCCCGACCAGCGCGGCGACCACCGACGCGGCCAGCACCCCGAGCACGGCCTGGTCGGCGAGGGCCTGGTCGTCGAAGGCCAGGCCGGCCACGAACAACGAGACGGTGAAGCCGATCCCGGCGACGGCCCCGATGCCGGCGACCTGCGGCCACCGCACGCCGTCGGGCAGGGTGGCGACGCCGAGGCGGGTGGCCAGCCAGGCGCCGCCGGTCACGCCGGCCAGCTTGCCGAGGACGAGGCCGGCGACCACGCCGAGGGTGACGGCCGAGGTGGCCGCGTCGGCCAGCCCGTCGGCGGTGACGACCACGCCGGCGTTGGCCAGGGCGAACAGCGGGACGACGACGTAGGAGGCGATCGGGTGCAGCGCCTCCTCGACCCGCTGCCCCTCGCGAGCTGGGGTGACGAGGCCGAGGACGGCGCCGGCGATCGTGGCGTGGACGCCCGACTCGTGGGTGGCGAACCACACGAGCACGCCGGCCACCACGTAGAACGGCACGCCCCGGACGCCGAGCCGGTGGAGGACGACCATGGCGACCACGCCGGCCGCCGCCGCCAGCAGCCACGCCGGCTCCAGGTGGTCGGTGTAGACGACGGCGATCACGAGGATCGCCCCGATGTCGTCGACCACGGCGAGCGTCAGCAGGAGGAGGCGGAGGGACGACGGCACCCGCCGCCCGAGGAGGGCGACGACGCCGAGGGCGAAGGCGATGTCGGTCGCCATCGGCACCCCCCACCCGGCGGCGCCCGGCCCGCCGGCGTTGACGGCGACGTAGACGGCGGCGGGCACGACCATCCCGCCGAGGGCGGCCACGACGGGAAGGGCCACCGTCCTGCGGTCGCGCAGCTCGCCGGACGTCGCCTCTCGGCGGATCTCCAGGCCGACGACGAGGAAGAACAGCGCCATCAGGCCGTCGTTCACCCAGTGGCGGAGGTCGAGGGACAGGCCGGTGCCGCCGACGTCGACGGCCGCCTCGGTCGACCAGAGGTCGAGGTAGGACGCCTGCCAGGGCGAGTTCGCCCAGGCGAGGGCGGCGACCGTGGCGGCGACGAGGAGGATGCCGCCGGCGGCCTCGACGGCGAGGAAGCGGCGGGCGGCGGCGGCGACGGCGACCGCAGGGCGGGGGCGGGAGGAGGCGGCCATGGTGGAGTCGCCGACCAGACTTCCCGGCACGCCGCCCGACAGCGTACCGCCCACCCGCCCGGCACGGGCCCGTTCCCCGGGGCGACGGCGGGTTGCGCCCCGGTCGAGCTGGGCCGGCTACTCGAAGTGGCGGATGCGGCCCTCGCTGGCCTCGAGCACGGCCCGGACGGCGTCGCGCAGGCGGGTGTGGAGGAGCCGGAACCGGTCGGCCTCGGGGTCGGCGGCGCCGGGCTCGTCGGGGGCCGCCTCCGCGGCCTCGCCGCTCGCCAGGTCGGCCAGGGCGGCGTCCCAGTCCGTGGTCGCCGCGGCCAGCTTCAGCCGCATCGCCGGCGCCTGCACCAGCGCCCGCTCCAGGTCGCCCACGATCGTGACGACCACGTCCGTCGTCGTCCGCACGCCCGGGGTGGCGAGCAGGTGGAGGGCCTGGAGCTTGCGCATGGCGAGGGCGGCGATCATCACCGGGTCGCCCAGCTCGGCCACCGCCGAGTCGACCTCCGACAGGTCGAGGCGCACCTCGGCCGGCACGCCGAACCACCGCCGCAGGATCGTGAACAGCTCCGCCGTCACGTCGTGGAGGGCCAGCAGCTCGGCCGGCTTGGCGAGCGCCTCCACCGTCACCCGAGCCCTTCGGGCGGCTCGCCCAGGTAGAGCACCAGGCAGACGTCGGTGCCCTTCTCGGAGGACTCGAACGTCACCTCGTCGGTCAGCGCCCGGATGAGCGGGATGCCGAGCCCCCGCTCGAAGTCCAGCCTGGCCGGGTCGGTCACCGGCGGGTGCGGGCGCAGCGACGCCGGGTCGAAGCCCATCCCGCGGTCCCGCACGAGCACCTCGACCCGCTCGTCGTCGATCGAGCAGCGGACGAGCACCTGCTCGGCGTCGTCGGCGCGGTTGGCCGCCTCCATGGCGTTGGTGCACGCCTCGGAGACGGCGAGCTTCAGGTCGCCGATGCGGCTCTCCGAGAGGCCGGCGTCGATGGCGACGGCGGCGGAGACGACGAGGCGGACGAGAGCGAGGTACTCGGCGCGGGCGGGGACGAGGAGCTCGACGACGTCGCCCACGTCGGCGTCAGCGGGTCCGGATCAACCCGCCGAGACGGCCTCGTCGACCGTGCCGTACATCGGGAAGACCTTCGTGAGCCCGGTGATCTCGAAGACCTTCAGGATGCGGGGCTGGGTGCACACGAGGGCGAGCTCGCCGTCGTGGGTGCGCACCCGCTTCAGCGCGCCCACGAGGACGCCGAGCCCGGTGGAGTCCAGGAAGTCGACGCCCTCGAGGTCGACGGCGATGCGGTGACGCCCTTCCGTCACCAGCCCGACCAGCTGCTCGCGGAGCCGGGGCGCGGTCGCGACGTCGACCTCGCCGGTGACGGCGAGCACCGCCCAGCCGTCTCGTTCGGTGACGTCGAGACCGAGATCCATCCTCGAGGCTCCTCCTGCCGGGCCGATCAGGGGCGCGCCCACGCTACCCGACGCCTCCGAGCGTGAAACCGGACCGCCTCCAGGCTACGGCCGTGTAATTCCACCGTTGGGACGCGTAGAGTCGCGGCGGCCATGGCCCTCGCCCCGCTGCCCGAGCTGGACGACCTGCTGGCCCTCCTCGACGACGGCCGCCTCGTCCACCTGGAGCGCCTGCCGGCGTGCGCCGCGGTGCCGGGCCGCCTGGCCAAGCCCCTCCCCGCCGCCGTCGCCGCCCGCCTCGGCGTCCCCGAGCTGTGGTCCCACCAGGCGGCGGCCATCGACCTGGCCCGGTCGGCGCGCTCGGTCGCCATCGCCACCGGGACGGCGTCGGGGAAGTCGCTCTGCTACCAGGCACCGGTGGCCGAGGCGGCCGTGTCGGGCGGGACGGCGCTGCTGCTGTTCCCCACCAAGGCGCTCGCCCAGGACCAGCTGCGGGCGCTCGCCGCCTTCGACGTCCCCGGGCTCGTCCCCGCCACCTACGACGGCGACTGCACGCCCGAGGCCCGCACCTGGGTGCGGCGCCACGCCAACGCCGTGTTGACCAACCCGGAGATGCTGCACGTCGGCGTGCTCCCCCACCACGGCCGGTGGGCCGAGTTCCTGCACCGCCTCCGCTACGTCGTCGTCGACGAGCTGCACGTGCTGCGGGGCATCTTCGGCAGCCACGTCGCCCACCTGCTGCGCCGGCTGCGGCGGCTGTGCGCGCACTACGGGTCGGCCCCGACGTTCGTGTTCTGCTCGGCGACCATCGGCCGGCCGGCCACCCTGGCGTCCGCGCTGTGCGGGCTGCCCGTCGAGGAGGTCGTGGAGGACGGGTCGCCGAGGGGCGAGCGCCTCGTCGCCCTGTGGAACCCGCCGCTCGTCGACGAGGTGGCCGGGGTGCGGGCGTCGGGCAACGCCGAGACGGCCGGCCTCGTCGCCGAGCTGGTGGCGTCCGGGCGGCGCACGATCGCCTTCTGCCGCAGCCGGCGGGGGACGGAGGTGGTGGCGGCGGACGTGCGGCGGCGGCTGCCGTCCGACGTTGACGCGGAGACCGTTCGCCCCTACCGGGGCGGCTACCTCGCGGCCGAGCGGCGGGACATCGAGGCCGACCTGTTCACCGGCCGGCTGCGGGGCGTCGTGGCGACGACCGCGCTCGAGCTCGGCGTCGACGTCGGCGGCCTCGACGCCTGCGTGCTGAACGGGTTCCCGGGGACGATCGCGTCGATGTGGCAGCAGGCCGGGCGGGCGGGCCGCGAGCAGCAGCGGTCGCTCGCCGTCCTCGTCGCCGGCGAGGACCAGCTGGACCAGTGGTTCATGGCCCACCCGACCGAGCTGTTCACCCGGCCGCCGGAGCCGGCCGTCGTCAACCCGGCCAACCCGACCGTCGCCGACCCCCACCTGGCCTGCGCCGCCTACGAGCTGCCGCTCTCCCACGCCGACGCCCGGTACTGGCCGGAGGTGCTCGACGACGGCGTCCGCCGGCTGGCCCTCGACGGGCGGCTGCGGGTGCGGGACCGGCGGGCGTACTGGGCCGGCCGGGGGTGGCCGGCGCACGGCATCGGCCTGCGCAGCGGGTCGTCCACCGAGTACCGGATCGCGCTCGCCGACGGCGCCCTCGTCGGCACCTGCGACGCCGGCCGGGCGTTCGAGACCGTCCACCCCGGCGCCGTGTACCTCCACCAGGGGGCCGCCTACCGGGTCGCCGACCTCGACCTCGACGACCGGGTGGCGTGGGTCGAGCCGTGCGACGGCGGCGAGTACACGCTGGCCCGCACGGAGACCGACATCCGCATCCTCGGCGTCGACGCCTCCCGGGCCGTCGGGCGGGCGACGGTCGGGCTCGGGCCGATCCAGGTCGCGTCGCAGGTGACCGGGTACCAGCGGAAGGACGCGTTCACCGGCGAGGTGCTCGGCACCCAGGAGCTGTCGCTGCCGCCGAGCACGCTGGTGACCAGGGCGTTCTGGTACGTGGTCGACGAGGACGTGCTGGCGCGGGCGGGGGTGGCGCCGCCGGCGTGGCCGGGCGCGCTGCACGCCGCCGAGCACGCCGGGATCGGGATGCTGCCGCTGTTCACGATCTGCGACCGCTGGGACGTCGGCGGGGTGTCGACGTGCTGGCAGGTGGACACGGGCCGGCCGACGATCGTCGTCTACGACGGGTACCCGGGCGGCACGGGGATCGCCGAGCTCGGCTACGAGGCGGCCGAGCGCCACCTCGCCGCCACCCTGGAGGCGATCCGGGCCTGCCCGTGCGGCACGGGGTGCCCGTCGTGCGTGCAGAGCCCGAAGTGCGGCAACTGGAACGAGCCCCTGGACAAGGCGGGCGCGGCGGCCCTGCTGGCCGAGGTGCTCGGGCGATAGCGAGGGCGGCGCTGCCGTCGGCCGGCGGACCGTCCGGGCGCTGGTCCCCGGCGGGTGATTCGGGCGCCGGTCGCCGGGCGGGCGGCGCCGTCGGCCGGCGGTTGGTCCGGGCGCTGGTCCCCGACGGGTGATTCGGGCGCCGGTCGCCGGGCGGGCGGCGCCGTCGGCCGGCGGACCGTCCGGGCGCTGGCCGCCGGCGGGTGATTCGGGCGCCGGTCGCCGGGCGGGCGGCGCCGACGGCCGGCGGACCGTCCGGCGCTGGCCGCCGGCGGGTGATTCCGGCGCCGGTCGCCGAGCGGGCGTCGGGCCGCTGGTCGGCGGTGGACGGCGGCAGCACGAGCAGGGCCGGCCTCGGCGCGGTGGCGTAGCGACCGTCGGGACGGGAGCGGGGAACGGTGCGCTGGCCGGGGGTGCGCGGCGGCCGCGCCGGGCGGGCCTTGCCTCAGGCCGGTGGCGGGGTCGCCTTGGCCTTGCGGGCGAGGTGGAGCAGCTGGGCGGCGCCGACGAGGAGGGCCATCGCCGCGGCGACGGGCAGGAGGACCCGGCGGGCGGCCGTCTCCGTCGTGAAGCGCTCGGTCTCGGTCGTCGACCGCGACACCGGGGCTGCCACCTCCGGCACCCGGGTGATCGTGCCGGCCTGGTCGCCGGCCCGCACGTCGCCGTAGTCGAGCGTCGGGCGGTAGCCAGTGTCCGCGGTCGTCGGCGGGGTCAGAGGCGACGAGCCGGCGGTCGACGGCGTGCCGCCGCCGAAGGCGACGCCGGGCGGCCGAAGGTCGAGCCCGCCGGACCACGCCGGTGCGCTGCCACCGCCGCCGCTGCCACCCGGGCTCCACCCTGGCGCCGGGGTGCCGCCCGTGCCGCCGGTCCCCGGGGTGCCGCCGGTGCCGCCGGTGCCGCCATCCCCGGGGTCGCCGCCGGCCGCGGGCGGGGCGGCGACGTGGGCGACGGCCGGGCTAGACGGCGACGAGGCGACGGGCTGGCCGCCCGGCCCGCTGCGGAGGGCGACGACCCGGTAGGCGAAGCTGCCGCCCGTCGTGGCCGCGTCGTCGTCCTGCCACGACGTGGCCCCGGCCGGCGTGGTCGCCACCGGCGTGAACGGCCCACCGTCGGCCGAGCGCTCGACCCGGTAGGTCCCGAGCGAGTCGGCCGGCGGGTCGGCCGGCGGCCGCCAGGTGAGCTCGACCGGT
>DASWMK010000147.1 GCA_036399815.1 Acidimicrobiales bacterium | reverse complement strand
GGTCGGCGCTGCCCGGCGCCGTCCAGCGCCTGGCCGGGCCGGTCGGGGCGCTGCTCGGGGCGGTGGGGGGCGCCCTGTTCGCCGGCGTGCTCTCCGCCGCCCTGTTCGGCACCGACGACGCCGCCGCCAACGTCGCGCCGGTCGCCGTCTACGTGGTGTTCTGGGTCGGCCTGCTCATCGCCACCGCCGTCGTCGGCAACGTGTGGGCGGTGGCCAGCCCGTTCGTCGCGCTCGCCCGCCTGCTGCCCGACCGCCGCCGGGTGGCGTGGGACCCGGGCCACCGGACGGCCGCCGCCCTCCTCGCCTCGTTCGCCTGGCTGGAGCTGTGCTGGCACGACCCCGCCGACCCGCGGGCGGTGGCCGCCTGGCTGGTGGCCTACACGGCCGCGGTGGTGGCCGGCGTGCTGGCCTTCGGCCGGGCCTGGGCCGGCACCGGCGAGGGCTTCGCCGGGCTGTTCGGGCTGCTCGGCCACCTGGCCCCGCTGCACCGGGGCGACGACGGCCGGCTCCGCCTGCGCCCGCCCCTCGCCGGCCTGGCCGCGCTCCGCCCGCTGCCGGGGACGACGGCGCTCGTGCTCGTCGCCCTCGGGTCGACCACCTTCGACGGCGTCCAGCGGACGGCCTGGTGGGCGGACCGGACGAGGGGCCGCCGGGCGTGGTCGCTGACGGCGGTGAACACGCTCGGCATGGCCGCCGTGATCGCCGCGGTGGCCGCCGCCTGGTGGCTGGCGACCGTCGTCGCCTCGAGGGTGGCGGGGCGGCCGGCGGGCGAGGTCGGCCGGGATTTCGTGCCCTCGCTCGTCCCGATCGTGCTCGCCTACGCCGTCGCCCACTACTTCTCGCTGCTGTGGTTCGAGAGCCGCAACGCGCTGGCCCTCGCCTCCGACCCGTACGGGCGGGGGTGGGACCTGTTCGGCACGGTCGGCACCGGCCCCGACTACCGCTCGCTGTCGACGGGCACGATCGCCGCCGTGCAGGTCGTCGCCATCGTCGCCGGGCACGTGGCCGGCGTGGTGGCCGCCCACGACCGGGCCGTCGAGCGGTTCCCCGCCCGGCTGGCGGTGCGGACGCAGTGGCCGCTGCTGGCCGTCATGGTCGCCTACACGGTGGGGGGCCTCGCCCTCCTCCTCGGGGGGTGAGCCTCGTGGTCCTCGCCCACCAGGGCGGCTGGGACGAGATGCTGCTGGTGGCGGGGCCGATCCTCGTGTTCGCCGCGCTGCTGGTCGTCGCCAACCGGCGGGCCCGGCGCCTCGAGGCCGAGCAGGAGGAGGCCGAGCCGGAGTGAGGGTGCTCGTGATCGGCGGCACGGTGTTCCTCGGCCGCCACGTCGTCGACCTCGCCCTCGAGCGGGGCGACGACGTGACCATCTTCCACCGGGGCCGGCACCCGTCGCACCGGCCGGGCGACGTCGAGGAGGTGCTCGGCGACCGGGACGTGCCCGGCGACCTCGGCGCCCTGGCCGGCCGGTCGTGGGACGCCGTCGTCGACACCAGCGCCTACCGGCCCCGCCAGGTCACGACGGCCGTCGAGGCGGTCGGCGCGGGCGCCGGCCACTGGTCGTTCGTGTCGAGCATCTCGGTCTACGCCGAAGGGGTGGCCGCCCCGGTCGACGAGACGTCGGCCGTCCGCCCCCCGCCGGCCGACGGCGACGCCGCGCCCCTGCCGGAGGCCTACGGGGAGCTCAAGCTGGCCTGCGAGCTGGCCCTCGCCGGCCTGCTCCCCCGCCGCGGCCTGTCGGTCCGGGCCGGGCTGATCGTCGGCCCCGAGGACCCGTCCGACCGGTTCACCTGGTGGGTGCGGCTCCTCGACGAGGGCGGCGAGGTGCTGGCCCCGGCGGTGCCCGACCAGCCCGTGCAGGTGGTCGACGTGCGGGACCTGGCCGCCTTCCTGCTCGACGCGGCCGCGGCCGGGGCGGCCGGCGTGGTCAACGGGGTCGGGCCGGCCGAGGCGACCCTGGCCGACCTGCTGGCCGGGGCCGACGTGACGTGGGTGGACGAGGCCTGGCTGCTCGACCAGGGAGTCGAGCCGTGGACCGACGTGCCGCTGTGGGTGCCGTCGGACGACCCGGAGGCCGGCCTGCTCCACTGCGACGACACGAGGGCGAGGGCGCTCGGCCTGCGGGCCAGGCCCCTCGCCGCCACGGTGGCCGACACGGCCGCCTGGGACCGCGGCCGGGACCGGTCGGCCCCGCTGCGGGCCGGGCTCCCCCCGGAGCGGGTGGCCGAGCTCCTCGCCGCCTGGCGGGCGCGGGCCTAGGAGGGGGACTTCCGGCGGGAGGGGCGGACGGCGGCCTCGTCGGCGGCCCGCCGGCGGCCGGCCGCGCGGCGGCCGAGCCGGAGCACCGTCGAGCGGCCGGGGCGGGCGGCGGCCTAGGGGAAGAGCAGGCGGCCGGCGCCGTCGGCGCCGGGGCGGACGCCGTGGCCGCACGGGCGGGCGTCGGGCTCGGCGCTGCCGGCCAGGGCCGACTCGTCCGTCCCGCCGCCGCCGGCCAGCACGGTGGCCCACACGATCTTGCCGCCGGCCGCCGGGTGGGCGCCCCAGCGGTAGGCCAGCCGGCTGACGAGCCAGAGGCCCCGGCCGGACACGGCGTCGGGCGCGGGCCGGGCCGGCGTGGGCAGCCGGCGGTCGACGTCGGCCACCTCGACCCGGACCGACTCACCGTGCACGGTGACCCGGAGCCGGAACGGGGTCCGGGCGTGGCGGACGGCGTTGTCGGCCAGCTCGGTGACGACCAGGCGGACGCGCTCGACCGCAGGCTGGGGGACGCGGCGGTCCAGCAACCAGCGTTGCACCGTCCGCCGGGCGGCGGGGACGCTGGCCGCGTGGCCATCCAGGTCGAGCACCACCTCGCCGTCGATGGCCGTTCCCTGCCCCGTCCCGGACGGTTCCACACCCCCCGCCACCCAGCGCCACCACGGCGGCGCCAGATACGCGCAGCTTGTGGTGGGCCGTCACGAGGCGTCCACGGCCACGGCGACGAGCAGGTCGTCGATGGCCTGCTGGGCGGCGGCGGCGCCGTCGCCGTTCACGACGACCGAGAACGTGGCCAGCCGGCCGCCGGCCGTCGTCACCTCGCCGGTGAGCGCCACGCCGCCGATGATCGTCCCCGTCTTCGCCCGCAGGTTGCCCTCGGCCGCCGTGCCGACGAACCGCTCGGCCAGGGTGCCGGTGCGGCCGGCGACGGCCAGCGCGCCCCGGAAGGCCGGCCACCACGGCCGGCCGCGCGCCGCGCCGACGACGGCGACGAGGTCGGCGGCCGACCGCGCGTCGGACCGGCTGA
>DASWMK010000146.1 GCA_036399815.1 Acidimicrobiales bacterium | reverse complement strand
CGGCGCGCCCCCACCCGCGGGCTCGCCTGCGCCCGACGCGCTCGCCGCGGTCGTCGCCTCGGGCGGCGCGCCCGCACCGGCGGACTCGCCCCCACGCGAGCTGCTCGTCCCGGACGGCGCGGCGCCGGCGGCGGGCGGGGCGGCGACGGCTTCCTCGGCCGGGGCGACCGCGGCCTGCCCCGCCTCGGGAGCGCCGGCCTCGGCCCCGGCGGCGGCGTCGCCGTCGCTGCCGAGGACGGTCGTCTCCAGGCAGGCGACGAACTGGTTGAGGAGCTTGGCGCTCACGTCGGCCAGCACGCCCCGGCCGAACTGGGCCACCCGGCCGGTCACGGTGAGGTCGGTGACGACGCTGACGTGGGTGCCGTCGCCGTCGGGCTCGAGCGTGGCCGTGATCGTGGCCGAGGCGTTGCCCTGGCCCCTCGTCTCCCGGCCCTCGGCCCGCAGCACGGCCCGGTGGTCGGTGTCGTCCTTCTCGAGGAAGGTGGCCGCCCCCTTGTACTGGGCGGTGATCGGCCCGACCTTGACCTTGACGATGCCGCGGTACTCCTCGCCCTCGATCTCCTGGAGCTGGGCGCCGGGCATGCAGGGGGCGATGCGCTCGACGTCGGTCAGGACCGACCACGCCTGCTCGACCGGCACCCCGACGGTGAACTCGTTGGTCAGCTCCATGCCCGGAGGTCCTCCACGGTGTCGACGTCCTGCGCGTCGCCCCGGCACGGTACCTCCTCGACCGGGAAGGCCCCGGACGCCATGAGCGCCCTCGCCCCCTGGTCCCCGGCGGCCGGCAGCGCGGCCCACGTGGCCGCGGCGAGGCGGACCGGGTGGCCCCGCCGCCCGCCGTAGGTGGCGACCGCGATCGGCGCGTGCGCGGCGGCCACCGCCCGCCACGCGTCGGCCGTCACCCCCGGCTGGTCGCCGAGGCCGACGACGACGGCGTCGTGCCCGGCGTCGGCGGCGGCGGCCACGCCGGCGGCCAGCGACGTCGCCATCCCGTCGGCCCAGCGGGGGTTGTGCACCACCCGCACGCCGGCCGGCAGCACGGCCGACAGGTCGGCCGCCCCGGTGACGACGACGACCTCGTCCAGGCCGGCGCCGACCGCGGCCGCCACCGCCCGGGCGACCACCGGCCGCCCGCCGGCGTCAGCCAGCAGCTTGTGGACGGGGCCGGCGAAGCGGGTGCCGGCGCCGGCCGCGAGCACGACGGCGGCGGTCGTCACTCCCGGTGGATCGGGCCCGACGTCGTCCGCAGCGACGGCGCCGGCCGGCCGGTCCGCAGGGCGATCATCTCCGCGCAGATCGACACGGCCGTCTCCTCCGGCGTCCTCGCCCCGATGTCGAGCCCGATTGGCGCCATGACCCGGGCCAGGCCGTCGTCGCCCACCCCCTCGGCCCGCAGGCGCTCGACCCGGTCGGCGTGGGTCCGCCGCGACCCCATGGCCCCGAGGTAGCCGACCCCGGTGTCGAGCGCGGCGACGATGGCGGGCACGTCGAACTTGTGGTCGTGGGTCAGCACGCAGACGGCGTCGCGGGGGCCGAGCGTCGGGCCGACCTTCTCGAGCAGGCGCTGGGGCCAGTCCACGACGACCTCGTCGGCCATCGGGAAGCGGCGGCGGGTGGCGAACACGGGCCGGGCGTCGCACACCGTCACCCGGTAGCCGAGCACCTTCGCCACCTTCGCCAGCGCGGCCGTGAAGTCGACGGCGCCGAAGATCAGCATGTGGGGCGGCGGCGCGAACGACTCGAAGAACACGGCGACGTCCTGCTGGCGGGCCTCGCCGTGCGGCCCGTAGTGGCGGACCCCGCTGGTGCCGGCGGCCAGCTCGCCCAGCGCGTCCCGGGCGACGACCCGGTCGAGGTCCTCGTCGCCGAGCGACCCCATCGGGTCGTGGCCGGGCCGGACGAGCAGCTTCGACCCGACGTCGGGGCCGTCGATCACGGTCACCAGCGCGACCGGCTGCTCCTCGCGCAGCGCGGCCGACAGGGTCTCGAAGAGTCCCACTTACCAGTCGAGGGGCTCGACGTAGAGGTGGACCGTCCCGCCGCAGGTGAGCCCGACGGCGAACGCCTCGTCGTCGCTGAACCCGAACGTGATGACCCGCCGCTCGGCCTCGCCGGCGAGGATGGCGAGCGCCTCGGTGACCACCGCGCCCTCGACGCAGCCGCCGGACACGGACCCGGCCACCTCCCCGTCCTCGCTCACCGCCATCGCCGCGCCGGGCAGCCGGGGGCCGGACCCCTCGACGTCGACCACCCGGGCCACGGCCACCCGCTTGCCGGCCGACCGCCAGCGCTCCAGGTCGTCCAGGATCTCCCTCATCGTGCGATGACCTCCGCGAGGTGCTCGAGGGCGGCGACGGAGTGGCCCTCGACGAACTCGTCGACGTGGGGCAGGGCGGCGGCCATGCCCCTCGCCAGCGGAGCGTACCCAGGGGTCGCCTTGAGCGGGTTCACCCAGACGACCCGGTGGGCGACCCGGTGCAGGCGGGCCATCTGCTCGCCGAGCACCTCGGGCTCACCCCGGTCCCAGCCGTCGGACAGGACCACGACGACCGCGCCCCTGGCCATGCCCCGCACCCCCCAGCGGTCGTTGAACTCCCGCAGCCCCTCGCCGAGGCGGGTGCCGCCGGCCCAGTCGGCGACGGCGGCGCCGGCCCGGCCGAGGGCGGCGTCCGGGTCCCGGTTGGACAGCTCCCGGGTCAGGCGGGTGAGGCGGGTGCCGAGCGCGAACGCCTCGACCCTGGTGCGGCCGGCGACGGCGGCGTGGGCGAAGCGCAGCAGGGCCCTGGCGTAGGGCTCCATCGACCCGCTCACGTCGCACAGCAGCACCACCCGCCGGGGCCGGGTGGCCGACTCGAGGGCCCGCCGCCGCATCGGCTCGCCGCCGGCCCGCAGCGCGGCCTGCACGGTGCGGCGCAGGTCGGGCCGCCCCCGGTCCCGCTTGGAGCGCCGCTGGCGGCGGGAGCGGCGCAGGGCGCCGGCCAGCCGGATCTCGGCCATCAGCCGCCTGGCCTCGTCCAGCTCGGCCGGGGAGCAGGCGGCGAAGTCCTTGTGCCGCAGCACCTCGACGGGGCTCCAGCGCACGGCCAGCACGTCGCCCGGGTCCCGGTCGTCGTCGTCCGCGCCCTCGGCGGCCTCGTCGCCCTCGTCGTCCACGTCGAGGGCGAGGGTGACGTGCTCGGTGCGCCGGTCGTCGACGGTGGGCGGCCGCCAGCCCTGCCAGAAGGCGGCGAAGACCCGGTCGTAGACGGGCCGGTCCTCGGGCCGGTGGACGAGCGTGGCCCGGCCGGCCCAGTACACGGGCGACCGGCTCGTCATGCCGACGGCGTCCAGGGCCTCGACGAACACGACGACGTTGCCGGCCGGCACGTCGAGCCCCGCCCCCCGCAGGGCCCGGCCGAAGCCCACCGCCAGCCGGGCCGGGTCGGGGACGCCGAGGACGGTCGGGACCGGCCCCGGCGAAGCCGGCGGGCCCGGCTCAGGCGCCACGGAGGACGGCCGCCCTGACCAGGTCGCCCACCCCCCGCGTGGCCAGCCGCTCCTGGTCCTCGCGGTACTTCAGCAGGGTGCCGAGGGTCGCGCCGACCGACGCCTCGTCCAGCTCCGTGCGCCCGAGGGCGGCGAGGGCGACGGCCCAGTCGATGGTCTCGGCCACCCCGGGCGGCTTGTAGAGGCCGAGCGCCCGCACCTGCTCGACGGCCCCCGCCACCTGGCGGGCCAGCCGCTCGGGCACCTCGGGTGCCCGCAGGCGCACGATGGCGACCTCCCGCTCGAAGGACGGGTGCTCCACCCAGTGGTACAGGCACCGCCGCTTGAGCGCGTCGTGCACGTCCCGCGTGCGGTTCGAGGTGATGACGACGACGGGCGGCACGTCGGCGTGGAACGTGCCGAGCTCGGGCACCGTGACCGCGTAGTCCGAGAGGATCTCGAGCAGGAACGCCTCGAACTCGTCGTCGGCCCGGTCGACCTCGTCGATCAGCAGCACCGGCGGCGGGCCGTCCCCGGCCGTCAGCGCCCGCAGGAGCGGCCGGCGGACGAGGAACCGCTCCGAGTACAGCTCGTCCTCCAGCCGCTCCGTCCCCTCGCCGGCGGCCACCCCCGCGGCCTCGGCGGCCCGCAGGTGCAGCAGCTGGCGGGAGTAGTCCCACTCGTAGACGGCCTGGCCGACGTCGATGCCCTCGTAGCACTGGAGGCGCAGGAGCTCGCCGCCCGTCCACCGGGACAGCACCTTGGCGACCTCGGTCTTCCCCACGCCCGCCTCCCCCTCCAGCAGGAGGGGGCGGCGGAGGCGCAGGGCGAGGAAGACGGCGGTGGCGAGGCCCTCGTCGGCGAGGTACCCGTGCTCGGCGAGCGCGGCCCGAACGTCGTCGACGTTCAGCCGCCGACCTCCTCGAGGGCGCGGCGGACGAGGACCTTCGCCAGGTGGCGGCGGTACTCGGTCGAGGCGTTCAGGTCGGCCGGCGGCTCGGTGCCCTCGTCGGCCCGCTGGGCGGCGTCGGCGGCCGCCGCGCCCGAGCGCACCGCCTCCTCGACCGCGGCGGCCCGCAGCGGCGTCGAGCCCATGTTGACGAGGCCCACGCCGACATCGCCGTCCTTCACGGCGGCGACGCCGACGATGGCCCAGTCCTGCGCCCGGCGGTTGAACTTCTGGAAGCTCCACGGCGCGCCCGGCAGCTTCGGCACCCGGATCTCGGTGAGGAGCTCGTCGGGGGCGAGCGCGGTCTCGAGGAACCCGGTGAAGAACTCGTCCACCGGGATCGTCCGCTCCCCCTGCGGGCCCCTGGCCACGAGCGTCGCCCGCAGGGCCATCAGCACGGCCGGGTGGTCGGAGGCCGGGTCGCCGTGGGCGATCGAGCCGCCGATCGTCCCCCGGTGCCGCACCTGCGGGTCGCCGACCTTGGCCGTGGCCGCCGGCAGGAGCGGCACCTGCTCCTTCAGGAGGTCCGAGAACTCGACGTCGTGGTGCCGGGTGAGGGCGCCGATGGCGACGTGGTCGCCGGCGTCGCGGATGTAGCGGAGGTCGTCGAGCCGGCCGACGTCGACGAGCACGGCCGGCGTGGCCAGCCGCAGCTTCATCAGCGGGAGCAGCGAGTGGCCGCCGGCGAGCACCTTGGCGTCGTCGCCGTGCTCGGCCAGCAGCGACAGCGCCTCGTCGACCGAGACGGCCCTGACGTAGTCGAACGCTGCGGGGATCATGACGTCGGAATCCCTCCCCCGGACCCCGAGGGCCGGAACGCGGTGTCGTCGGTGGCCTCCTCGCGCGCCTCCCGCCCGTGGATGGCGGCCCACACCCGCATGGGCGCCGCCGGCATCGGGATGTCGGTGACGCCGTAGGGCGTGAGCGCGTCGACGATGGCGTTCATGACGGCGGGGGTGGAGGCGATGGTGCCGGCCTCGCCGATGCCCTTCACCCCGAGCACGTTGGTGGGGCTCGGCGTGACCGTGTGGTCGAGCTTGAAGCCGGGGAACTCGGCGGCGGTCGGCACGAGGTAGTCGGCGAGGGTCGGGTTGCGGAGCAGCCCGTCCTCGTCGTACACGGCCTCCTCGTACAGGGCCTGGGCGATCCCTTGGACGATGCCGCCGTGGATCTGGCCCTCGACGATCAGCGGGTTGACCTGGTTGCCGCAGTCGTCGACGGCCGCGTAGTCGAGCAGCTCCACGGCGCCGGTCTCGGTGTCGACCTCGACGACGGCCACGTGGGTGCCGAACGGGAACACGAAGTTGGGCGGGTCGAAGGTGACCTGGGACTCCAGGTTGGGCTCGACCCCCTCCGGCAGGTTGTGGGCGGTGAACGCCTCGAAGGCGACGGCCCCGAGGGCCATGGACCGGTCGGGCGTGCCCCGCACCCGGAACTGGCCGTCGGTGAACTCGAGGTCCTCCTCGGCCGCCTCGAGCTGGTGGGCGGCGATGGCCTTCGCCTTGTCGAGCACCTTGTCGGCGGCCATGGCGACGGCGGTGCCGCCGACGGCGAGCGACCGGGACCCGTAGGTGTCCATGCCGAGCGGGGTGATGGCGGTGTCCGAGTGGAGCACCTCGACGTCGTCGGGGCTGCACCCGAACCGGTCGGCCACGATCATCGACCACGACGTCTCGTGCCCCTGGCCGTGCGGGGTGGTGCCGGTGACGACCTGGACGACCCCGGTGGGCAGGAGGCGGACGGTGGCCGACTCCCAGCCGCCGGCCGAGTAGTTGAGCGACGCCAGCACCCGCGACGGCGCCAGGCCGCACATCTCCACGTAGGTCGAGATGCCGACCCCCAGCTGCTTCGACGAGCCGTCGGCCCGCCGCCGCTCCTGATCCTGGCGCAGCTGCTCGACGCCGACGAGCTCGAGGGCCCGGTCGAGGGTGGGCTCGTAGTTGCCGCTGTCGAACACGAGGCCGGCGGCCGACTCGTAGGGGAACTTGTCGGGCGCGATGTAGTTGCGGCGCCGGATCTCGGCCGCGTCCACGCCGACCTCGCGGGCGAGCGCGTCCATGGCCCGCTCGATGGCGTAGGTCGCCTCCGGCCGTCCGGCGCCCCGGTAGGCGTCGGTCGGCGTCTTCGTGGTGAACACCGACGTGCACCGGAACGAGTAGTTGGGCACGTCGTAGACGCCGTGGTAGAGGAACGCGCCGAGCAGCGGGATGCCCGGCGTGACCAGCTGGAGGTAGGCGCCCATGTCGGCGACGAGGTCGGCCCGCACGGCGGTGACCTTGCCGTTCTCGTCGGCGGCCAGCTCGATGTGCTGGATCTGGCCCCGGCCCTGGATGGTGGCCTGCGCGTTCTCGGTGCGGTCCTCGGTCCAGCGGATGGGCTTGCCCAGCTTCTTGGCGAGGGCGAGGGCGAGCACCTCCTCGGCGTAGACGTTCAGCTTGGAGCCGAACCCGCCGCCCACCGAGGGGGCGATCACCCGCAGCTTCTGCTCGGGCAGCCCGACGGTGATGCCGAGCATGACCTTCAGGATGTGGGGGATCTGGGTGGCCGAGTAGATCGTGAACTCGCCGCCGTGGGGCTGGGGGACGACGGCCACGCCGCGCGGCTCCATGGCGGCGGGGATCAGCCGCTGCTGGAGGTAGGTCTCCGACACCCGGTAGCGGGCGTCGGCGAAGGCCTGGTCGACGGCCGCCGCATCCGGGGTGAGCTCCCACACGTAGCTGGTGTTGGTGCCGAGGGCGTCGTGGATCACGACCCGGTCGCTCTTCGCGTCCTCCAGGTCGACGACGGCCGGCAGCTCCTCGTAGGTGACGTCGACGGCCTCGGTGGCGTCCCGCGCCGCGTAGCGGGAGTCGGCGACGACGACGGCGACGATGTCCCCCACGTAGCACGCCTTGTCCCCCGCCACCGGGTGGTGCTCGGGCGCCTTCATGTCGGCGGTCACCGGCCAGGCGCAGGGCATCGGGGCGGCCCAGGCGTCGGCCAGGTCGGCGCCGGTGAACACGTGGCGCACGCCGGGCATGGTGGCGGCGGCCGACGTGTCGACGTTCGTGATGCGGGCGTGGGCGTGGGGGCTGCGGACGAGGCCGAGCCACAGCGCGCCGGGGACGGTCAGGTCGTCGACGTAGCGGGCCTCGCCGGTGAGGAGCTCGGGGTCCTCCTTGCGGACCAGGCGGGTGCCGAGGACGCTCATGCCGGACCTCCCCCGCCGTCCTGCTCGCCCGGGCCGGCGGTGCTGCCGGCGCCGGCCGCGGCGAGGACCGCCTTGACGATGTTGTGGTAGCCGGTGCAGCGGCAGAGGTTGCCCTCGAGGCCCTCCCGCACGGTCGCCTCGTCCAGGTCGGGGTGCTCCTCCACGAGGGACACGGCCGCCATGACCATGCCCGGCGTGCAGAACCCGCACTGGAGGCCGTGGTGCTGGCGGAACGCCTCCTGCATCGGGTGGAGCTGCCCGTCGGTGGCCAGCCCCTCGATCGTGGTGATCTCCTCGCCGTCGGCCTGCACGGCGAGCACCGTGCACGACTTGACCGACTGGCCGCCGAGCAGGACCGTGCACGCCCCGCACGACGTCGTGTCGCACCCGACGTTGGTCCCGGTCAGGCCGACGACCTCGCGCAGGTAGTGGACCAGGAGCAGCCGGGGCTCGACGTCGTGCTCCTGGCGCACTCCGTTGACGGTCATGGCCACCCGCACGTGACCACCTCCTCTCGGTTGGGTGAGGCGGCCATCTTGTCGCGTCCTGGCGGGACCGTGTGGCGGCGAAATCTACAAAACCTGATCCACTTACTCGGGTATTCGCTAGGGTGCACCCATGGGTGTCCCCGAGGACGTCAAGCGGACCAGCCGGCACCTCAGGGGCCCGCTCGCCGACCAGGTGGGCGACGGCACCGACCACTTCTCCGGCGACGCCGCCCTCCTCCTCAAGTTCCACGGCATCTACCAGCAGGACGACCGGGACCGGCGCCGGGAGCGGACCCGCTCCGGCGAGGGCCCGGCCTACCGGTTCATGGTCAGGGCCAGCGTGCCCGGCGGGGCCCTCTCGGCCGGGCAGTGGCTGGCCATGGACGACCTGGCCGGCGAGGTCGGCGGCGGCGCCCTCCGGGTCACGACCCGCCAGGGCGTCCAGTGGCACGGCGTCGGCAAGGGCGACCTGCGGCCGCTGCTCGGCGCCCTCCACCGCCACCTCGTCACCACGCTCGGGGCCTGCGGCGACGTCGTCCGCAACGTCGCCTGCTGCCCCGCCCCCCTCGACGACCGCCGCCAGGACGACCTGCTCGCCCTGGCCCGCCGGCTGGCCGCCCGCTTCCGGCCCCGCACCGGCGCCTGGTTCGAGGTGTGGGTGGACGGCGAGCGGGCGGTGACGGCCGAGGCGCCGGCCGCCGAGGAGCCGTTCTACGGCGACGCCTACCTGCCGAGAAAGTTCAAGGTCGGCGTCGCCTGGCCGGGCGACAACTGCATCGACGTCTACAGCCAGGACGTCGGGCTGGTGCCGGTCGACGGCGGGTTCGTCGTCCTCGTCGGGGGCGGGCTCGGGATGAGCCACGCCAGGGAGGAGGACACGTTCCCCCGCCTGGCCACCCCGCTCGGCTGGTGCGACGGCGGGGCCGTCGAGGACGTGGTCGAGGCCGTCGTCGCCGTCCACCGCGACCACGGCAACCGGGAGGACCGGCACCGGGCCCGGCTGAAGTACGTGCTGGCCGAGCGGGGCGAGGCCTGGTTCCGGCGGGCCGTCGAGGAGCGGCTGCCCGCCGGCACGGCGTTGGCCGACGCCCCGCCCCTCCCGCCATGGACGGGCGCCGACGAGCACCTCGGCTGGCACGGGCAGGCCGACGGGCGCTGGTTCCTCGGCGTCCACGTCGACAGCGGGCGGGTGCACGGCCCGGTCCGGGACGCGCTGCGCGAGGCGGTCACCCGGTATGCGCCCGAGGTGCGGCTCACCCCCCGCCAGGACGTGCTGCTGTGCGGGGTCGCCGGCCGGGACCGCCGGGCCGTCGAGGCGGTGCTGCGCGCCCACGGCGTGCCCCTCGCGGAGGAGCTGCCGCCGGTGCGGCGCCTGGCCGTCGCCTGCCCGGCCCTGCCGACCTGCGGGCAGGCCCTGGCCGAGGCCGAGCGGGTGCTGCCCGGCGTGGTCGAGGCCGTCGAGGCCGAGCTGGCCGCGGCGGGCGAGGCCGGGCAGGCGGTGCGGGTCCACGTGACCGGCTGCCCCAACGGCTGCGCCCGCCCCTACACGGCCGAGATCGGCGTCGTCGGCCGGACGAAGACGAGGTACGACGTGTGGGTCGGCGGGTCGACCGGCGGCGAGCGCCTGGCCCGCCGCCTCGCCACCGGCGTCCCCCTCGCCGACCTCGGACCGGCGCTGCGCCCGGTCGTCGAGCGCTGGCGGGACGAGCGCCAGCCCGGCGAGGGGATCGGCGACTTCTGCCACCGCGCCGCGCTGGGCGAGCCGCTGGCGTCGGCCGAGCGCGAATCGGTGCCGGCGTGACCGCGGGCGTGCGGCTGTCCGACGCCGACCTGGCCGCCCGGTCGTCGGCCTTCGAGGACCTGGCCGCCTCCGGGGCGGGCCCCGAGGAGGTGGCGCTGGCCGTCCTTTCGTGGGGGGTCGAGGCGTTCGGCGACGCCCTGTGCGTCACGTCGTCGATGACCGACGCCGTGATGGTCGACCTCGCCACCAGGGTCGACCCGTCGGTCGAGGTCGTGTTCGTCGACACCGACTACCACTTCGACGAGACGTGGGAGACGGTCCACCACGTGCTCCGCCGCTACCGGCCGGCGCTGCGGATCGTCGGCAGCGGCCTGCCGGCCGACGACCTGTGGCGCACCGACCCGGACGCCTGCTGCGCCCGCCGGAAGGTGGCCCCGCTCGAGCGGGTGCTGGCCGGCCGGGAGGCGTGGGCCACCGGCCTGCGCCGGGCCGACGGGGCGACCAGGGCGGCGACCCCCTACGTGGCCAGGGACCGGCGGGGCCTCGTGAAGCTGGCGCCGCTGGCCGCCTGGTCCGACGCCGACGTGCAGGGCTACGTGCTGCGCCGGGACGTGCCGGTCAACCCGCTGGTCGGGCAGGGCTACCCGTCGGTGGGGTGCTGGCCGTGCACCCGCCGGCCGGTCGACGGCGACCCCCGGTCGGGCCGCTGGGCCGGGACCGGCAAGGTCGAGTGCGGGCTGCACTTCCCGTGAGCGGGGCCGTGGCATCGGCGGCGCGGGGCCGTCGGTGACGCCGGCGCTCTACCCGGTCGGCCTCGTGGTCGACGGGCGGCCGTGCCTGGTCGTCGGGGGCGGGCCGGTCGCGGCCCGCAAGGCGGCCGGGCTGGTGGCCTGCGGGGCGGTCGTGACCGTCGTGGCGCCGGCCGTCGTGCCCGCCGTCGAGGCGCTGGGCGTGGCCGTCGAGCGCCGGGCCTACCGGCGGGGCGAGGCCGCCGGCTACCGGCTGGTCGTCACCGCCACCGGCGACCCCGAGGTGGACCAGGCCGTGTTCGACGACGCCGAGGCCGCCGGCGTGTGGGCCAACAGCGCCGACGACCCGGGCCGGTGCTCGTTCACCCTGCCCGCCGTCGCCCGGCGGGGGCCGGTGACGGTGGCGGTGGCGACCGACGGCACCGCGCCGGCGCTGGCCGCCTGGTTGCGGGACCGGCTGGCCGCCGCCCTGCCCGCCGACGTCGAGGCCCTGGCCGCGGCGCTGGCCGCGGCGAGGGCCGAGCTGCGGGCCGCCGTCGGCACGAGCGAGGGGCTCGACTGGCCGGCGCTGATCGACCGCCTGGCCGGCGTCGCCCGGGCCGAGGGCGGTCCGCGCACCGCCGAGGCCGGTCCGGCGCCGATCGGGGGGCTCACCGGCGCTGCCCGGGCCGAGGCCGGTGCGGCGCCGGCCGGCGGCCTGGCCGGCGTGGCCCGAGCCGAGGCCGATCCCGCGCTGGTCGACGGCCTGGCCGGGGCGGCCGGGGGCGGTGCGGCGCCGGAGCCGGGCGGCGGGCTGGCGGGCGTGTCGTGACCGTCCACCTGGTCGGGGCCGGCCCCGGCGACCCCGACCTGCTCACCGTCCGGGCCGCTCGCTTGCTCGCGGCGGCCGACGTCGTCGTCCACGACCGGCTGGCCGCCCTGGCGACGGCGCTGGCCCGCCCCGGCGCCGAGCTGGTCGACGTGGGCAAGGCGCCCGGCGGCCGGGCGGTCCCCCAGGACGCCATCGACGGGCTGCTGGTCGACCTCGGCCGGTCGGGCCGGGAGGTCGTGCGCCTGAAGGGCGGCGACCCGTTCCTGTTCGGCCGGGGCGGCGAGGAGGCGCTGGCCCTGGCCCGGGCCGGCGTGCCCTTCACGGTGGTGCCCGGCGTGACGTCGGCGTTCGCCGCGCCGGCGGCGGCGGGCATCCCGGTGACCCACCGGGGCCTGTCGGCGGCCGTCACCGTGGTCACCGGCCACCGGGCCGGCGACGGGGCGACCGACTGGGACGCCGTCGCCCGCCTGGGCGGTACGGTCGTCGTCCTGATGGGGGTGGCGACGAGGGGGGCCATCGCCGACCGGCTGGTGGCGGCGGGGATGGACCCGGCCACGCCGGTGGCCGCCGTCCGCTGGGGCACCCGGCCCGACCAGGAGGTGCTGCGGTGCCGCCTCGACGAGCTGGGCGCGGCACCGGTCGAGGCCCCGAGCGCCATCGTCGTCGGCGCCGTCGCCGCCCTCGACCTCGGCGCCCTGGCCCCGCTCGCCGCCGCCCGTGGCTGACCCGGGGCACGCCGGCGAGCGCTGATGGCGGCCTCGCCGCCGCGGTCTCCGAGCTGGTCGGGGCGCCGGCGACGCTCGTGGCCCGCCTGCCCTCCCACGGCCGGTCCACCGTCGCCCGGCTGCGGGTCGGCGGCGGCACGGTCGTGGCCAAGCGGGCCGCCGACCCGGCCGCCCTCGCCAACGAGGTCGAGGCCCTCCGCCTCCTGCCTCCCGCCCTCCGGCCGGCCCTCGTCGCCGCGGGCGGCGGCGTGGTCGTCACCGAGGACCTCGGCCCCGGCCCGTCGCTGGCCGACCTGCTGCTGGGCGACGACCGGGCGGCGGCCGAGCGGGGCGTCCACGCCTGGGCCGGCGGCCTCGGGCGCCTGCTGGCCGCCACCCTGCGGCCCGGGGCGCCGCCCGAGCCGGTGGCGTTCGGTTCGGGACCGGCCGAGCTTGCGGCGCTGGCCGGCGACCTCGGCGTGGCCGTCCCGCCCGGCGTGGACGACGACGTCGCCCGCCTGGCCTCGACGCTGTCGGCGCCGTCGCCGTGGCTGGCCTTCGGCCCCGGCGACACGTGCCCGGACAACAACCGGGTCGCCGTCGACTCGGTCCGCTTCTTCGACTTCGAGGGCGCCGGCTGGCGCCACGCCGCCCTGGAGGCGGCCTACGGCCGGGCCCCGTTCTGCACGTGCTGGTGCGTCGCCGCCCTGCCGCCGGCCACCCTGGCGTCGATGGAGGCCGAGCTGCTGGCCGCCCTCGACCCGCCGTCGCCCGAGGCCTTCTCGGCCACGATCGGGCCGGCGGCCGTGTCGTTCACGGTGCTGACGGCCGGCGCCTTCCGGCGCTTCGTGGTCGCCGGCGCGCCGGTCGGCCCGGCCGGGCGCACGCCCTGCGACGGTCGCCAGTACGTGGTCGCCCGGCTGCGCGCCGTCGAGGCCGAGGCCGACCGCCTGCCGGCGCTGGCCGCCCTGGCCGCCCGGCTCCGGGAGGCGATCGTCGCCCGCTGGCCGTCCGCCGCCGCGCTACCCGCCTACCCCGCCTTCCGCTGACCCCTCGCCCGGGCCGGGCTCGTGGCGGACGACGTCGGCGAGGCGGCCGGTGTCCACGTCGTAGAGCAGCCCGCCGATCGCCCGCACGCCGCCGAGGAACGGGGTCTGGGCGAGCCGCGCCACGTCCTCCCGGAGCGCCGCGGCGTGGTCGTCGATCGGCAGGAAGGCGAGGTCGGCGCCGGTCAGCCGGCGCAGCTCCTCGTCGGTCACCCCGGCCAGGCCGCACCTCGTGTGCTGGATGACGACGACCGTGTCGACGCCGAGCACGTGGGTGGACAGGGCGAGGCTGCGCAGCACGTCGTCGGTGACCCGGCCGCCGGCGTTGCGGATCACGTGCGCGTCGCCGAGGTCGAGCCCGAGGACGGCGAGCGCGTCGATGCGGGCGTCCATGCAGGTGACGACGGCGATCCCGCGGGCGGGGCGGGCCTCGGTCACGGTCGGCGGGGTCGCCGCGTACGCCTCGTTGGCGGCCAGCAGGCCGTCGATCCCGCTCACGCGGCCGCCGCCTCGAAGCGGAACCGGGTGGCGTCGGCGCCGAGGTCGGTCCAGGCCAGCACCCTGGCCGGAACCAGCGCCCACACGCCGCCGAGGTAGACCGAGGCCGGCACGGCGTGCCCGTACTTCTCCCGGGACGCGGCGGCCAGCCGCTCGGCCAGCTCCTCGGACGGCCGCACCAGCTCGCAGGTGCCCTCGACGATCACGGCCGACACGGCGTCCTCCAGGTGGACGGCGGCCCGGGGGTCGGCGAGCAGGTTGCGGTGCCGCACCGACGTCGGGCTGCCGCCGAACCACCAGCGGCCGTCGAGCCACAGGCCGTCGAAGGGGACGACGTGCGGGCGGCCGTCGGGGCGGACGGTGGCCAGCCAGTAGTGGCGGGCGTCGGCCAGGCGGGCGGCGACGGCGTCCCAGTCGAGCAGGCGGGACGGCGTGCCGTAGCCCGGCGGCAGGGTCAGCTGCTCGGCACGGGGGGCGGGGGGCATCCTCCTATCGTGGCGCGGTGGAGGAGGACCGGGCGCCAGGCGAGTTGCTCGACGCCGTGGCCAAGGGCGACCGGGACCGCCTCCGGCTGCTCCTGCACCCGTACCTGCGGTGGACGACGGCCGACGGCCGCACGGTGACGGGCCGCACGAACGTGCTCGCCCTGCTCGACGACCGCCCGCCGGCCGCCCCGCCCCTGTCCCACGAGCTGCGGGACGGCCAGGTCTACCGCTGGGTCGAGGCCTGACCGATCGCCCGCCACACCCGCTCGGCGGTGGCGGGGAGGTCGACGTGGGTGACGCCGAGGTGGGAGAGGGCGTCGATCACGGCCGACTGGATCGCCGGGGTGGCCCCGATCGTGCCCGACTCGCCGATCCCCTTGGCGCCGAGCGGGTTGACCGGCGTGGGCGTCTCCATGGGGACGAGCTCGAAGCTCGGCAGCTCGACGGCGGTCGGCATGCCGTAGTCGGCCAGGTTGGCGGTCAGCGGGTTGCCGTCGGCGTCGTAGCGGACCTCCTCGAGCAGGGCCTGGGCCGCGCCCTGGGCGATCCCGCCGTGGCGCTGGCCCTCGACCAGCAGCGGGTTGAGGATGCGCCCGGCGTCGTCCACCGCCACCAGCCGCAGCAGCTCCACCCGGCCGGTCTCGGTGTCGACCTCGACGACGGCGACGTGGACGCCGAACGGGAACGTCGGCTGGGGCGCCTTGAAGTCGGCCGCCGCCTCCAGCCCGCCGCCGGCGGCCACGTCGGACCAGCCGACCGCCCTGGCCGGGGTGCCGGCCACGTGGAAGCGGCCGGCCTCGCGGTCGAGGACGACGTCCTCCACGCTGGCCTCGAGCAGGTCGGCGGCCCTGGCCCGCGCCAGGTCGACCAGCTCCACGGCCGCCTGGCGGACGGCGGACCCGCCGAGCTGGAGCGACCGGGACCCCATCGTGCCCCCGCCCCTCGGCACGTCGTCGGTGTCGCCCCAGCGGACCTCGAGGGCGTCGAGGTCGACGCCCAGCTCGTCGGCGGCGATCATGGCGAAGGCGGTGGCGTGGCCCTGCCCGTGGGGCGAGACGCCGGTGTGCACGCTGACGGCGCCGTCCGGGGCCACCTCCACCCGGCCGTACTCCTCGCCGGCGCTCGGGCCGGCCGTGACCTCGACGTAGGCGGCGACCCCGATGCCGAGCGCCACCGGGTCCCCCGCCGCCCGCCGGTCGGCCTGCTCGGCCCGCAGCTTGTCGTACCCGGCGGCGTCGAGGGCGAGGTCGAGGGCCCGCTCGTACTCGCCGTTGTCGTAGGTCGTCCCCGTCGGCGTCGTGAACGGGAACGCCTCGGGGCGCACGAGGTTGCGGCGCCGCACGTCGACCGGGTCGGCGCCGATCTCGGCCGCGAACCGGTCGACGGCCCGCTCGATGGCCGCCGTCGCCTCCGGCCGCCCGGCGCCGCGGTAGGCGACGATCGGGGTGGTGTTGGTGACGACGCTGCGGGACCGGAACCACACCTTCGGGATGGCGTAGACCCCGCTCGCCATCATGCGGGTCAGCGACGGGAGGAACGTGCCGACGTCCGGGTAGGCGCCCGCGTCCTGGAGCACGTCCAGCCGGTAGGCGAGGATCGTGCCGTCCCGCCGGCCGCCGATGGCCACGTCCTGCACCTGGGCCCGGCCGTGGCCCATGGCGACGAGGTTCTCCGAGCGGCCCTCGACCCAGCGCACCGGCCGGCCGACCAGCCGGGCCAGCCACGGGAGCAGCAGCTCGTCGGGGGAGCCGCTGATCTTCGCCCCGAACCCGCCGCCGACGTCGGGGGCGACCACCCGCACCTGCGACTCGTCGAGGCCGTAGCGCTCCACGAGGTCGCTCTTCATGAAGTGGGCGGCCTGGGTGGAGGAGAAGTGGACGAGGCGCCCGCCGTCCCACGCGGCGGCGGCGGCCCGGCCCTCCAGCGGGACCGGCGCCACCCGCTGGTTCACGGTGCGGAAGCGGACGACGACGTCGCACCCCTCGAACAGGTCGTCGTCGGGGCGGGGCCGGCCATCGATGGCGAGGTTGGTGCCGGCCTCGGGGAACAGGAGGACCGTGTCGGTGGCGGCCTCGACGGGGTCGACGACGACGGGCAGCGGGTCGTAGTCGACGACGACGAGGTCGGCGGCGTCGGCCGCGGCCGTGGCGTCCTCGGCCACGATGGCCACGACGGGCTCGCCGACGAACCGCACCGTCCCGGTGGCCAGCCAGGGCCGGGCCATCGGCGCCTTGGGCCGGCCCGGCGGCACCGGCAGGTCGACGTCGGCCGCCGTCACGACGGCCAGCACCCCCGGCGCCGCCCTGGCCTCGTCGACGTCCACGCCGGCGATGCGGGCGTGGGCCGCCGTCGAGCGGACGAACGCGACGGTGGCCGCCCCGGACAGCAGCGGGTGGTCGAGGTCGGCCAGGTAGGCGGCCTCGCCGCGGAGGAATCGGGGGTCCTCGCGACGCTCGACCCTGGTGCCCATGACGCTCACGGGCCGACCCTACCGGGGCGCGACTAGGGGGCCGGGACGGTGGTCGGCGGGGCGGGGGGCGCGGTCGTCGCCGGCGACAGGCGGTCGGCGAGGCGCCCGAACGGCCAGGCGTCGGGGAGGTGCACGGCCGGCGGCGGGGGCGGGAGGATGGCGTAGGCCTCCTCGCCGGGGCGGACGAGGCCGTAGTCCCGGCGGGCCACGGCCTCGATCTCCTCGGGGGTCCTCAGCTCCTCGACCCGCCGCTCGAGCGCCTCGTTCCCGGCCGTGAGCACCGCCAGGCGCTCCCTCGCCTGGTCGGCGGCCGCCCGCTGGGCCAGGTAGGTCCTCGTCGGGAACACGAAGCCGAACAGGGCGCCGACCAGCGCCACCGACACGACCAGCCCCCACACGGCCTGGCGGACGCGGCTGCGCGACCGGGCCCGCCGCCGCGGC
>DASWMK010000145.1 GCA_036399815.1 Acidimicrobiales bacterium | reverse complement strand
CGGCCGTGCTGCGCGCCGGTGGGCCCGCCGGAGGCGGGTGGCGACGCGCCCGGCTGGCGACCGGCGCCCTCCCCGCCCGCGAGCGCGGCGACGACGGCGGCCACTCCCAGGCCGTCGAGCGCGGCGTGGTGGGCGGCGACGGCGAGGCGGCGGCCGTCGGCGGTCAACGCCACCCGCACCGGCGCGGCGGCCGCGAGGTCGAACCGGGCGGCGAGCGCGGCGGGCACCGGGCCGGGGCCGGCGAACGGGTCCCAGTCGACCCGGTCGACGGGCGGCGGGCGGCCCGGCACCCACGTCGTCCCGCGCAGCCGGGCGGCGACGATCGGCGACGCCGCGGCCAGCGCGGCCAGCCGGTCGGCCACCGCTCCCACCGTCGTCGGCGCCGCCAGCTCGGCGCACGCCAGCACCACCCAGGCCGTCCGCCGGTCCGGGTGGCGCAGGACGGCCAGCTCCGGCGCGGTCGCCGGCCGGGGCAGGGTCGCGCTCACCGGCGGCGGCGGGGGAGGGACGGGACCGCCGGCCGGGGCAGGGTCGCGCTCACCGGCGGGAGCCCGCGAGGGATCGGGGACGGGGCCGGCGGGCGGGGCATCGTCGCGCTCACCTGCGCGGGCGGGGGACGGACGGGACCGGCGGGCGGGGCATCGTCGGGCTCACCGGCGGCGGCGGGGGAGGGTCGGGCGCCAGGTGTCGGGGACGGCGGCGGCGAGGGCGGCCACCAGGGCGAGGCCGGCGAGGACCTGGGCGGCGGCGCCGAAGGAGCCGGCGCCGGCGCTCGGCGGCCGGCCGGGGTCGAGCACCACGACCAGCCCGGCGGCGAGCATCGAGGCGCCGGCCACCACCGGCAGGGTGCGGTCGCGCTCCGGCAGCCACACGAGCACGGGCACGGCCAGGGCCAGCGGCCCGCCGACCAGGAACCCGGCCCCGGCGGCCAGCGCAAGCGCGCCCCATGGGGGCACCGGCCGGCGACCGGCGGCCGGGAGGGCCGAGCCCCGGCGGGACGGTGCCAGCGCGGCAGCCACCAGCGCGGCCAGCAGGACCACCCCGGCCAGCAGCCCCCAGCGGTACCAGGCGGCCGGCCCCATCCGCACGTCGACGACCCCGTCGACCCCCGCCGGCACCGCCCACCCCTGCCGCCACCCGTCGACCACGACCGGCGCCAGCTCCCGCCCGCCGGCCACCGCCTCCCAGCCGTCGTTGGCGTTCTCGGTGAGCGCCAGCACGGCGTCGCCGCCGGCCGTCAGCGACACCCGCCGGGCCTCGTCGTCCCACCGCCCGACGGCCAGGCGCCGCCCCGCCGACCCGCCGCCCCCCGCCGCCCACCCGGGCGGGGCGAGGGTGACGCCGGCGACCGAGAGCGGGCCGCCGGGGTCGGTGTCGACGTGGTGGTCGCCGGCGTCGAGGTCGACGGGACCGTCGCAGGCGGTCGCGGCCACCGGCCGCAGGGCGACCAGGTCGGCGACCGTGGCGGTGACCGACAGCCGGACCGGCCGGCCGTCGACCCGCACGACCGGCCCGTCGTCGCAGCCGACCTCCACGGGGGCGGCGGGGTCGGGCACGGCCGCCGGCAGGTCCTCCAGCGCCGGCACCCGCACCTCGGCCACCGCCACCAGCCGGTCGCCGCCGGACGGGACGCGCAGGACGAGGTGGTCGGTCGTGACCGGCTCGATCGCCACCGACCCGCCGTCGCCGACGGCCGCCTCCTGCGCCCGGCCGCCGGCCTCGACGACCACCGAGGACACCGGCGAGCCCGGCGCCCCGGCGGCGACGACGACGAGGCCGTCGACCGCCCGCTCGCCGTCCCACCGCAGCTCGATGGCCGGGTCGCGGTCGTCGGCGGCGGCCACCCACGAGGTCGCCTCGTCCCCGTCGACCGCGGCCCACGGCGCGAACGCCGGTAGCGCCCGCCACGTCGACGACGCCGTCGCCGCCACCGCCCCGGACACTGACCCGGCGAGGAGCCGGTCGAGGTCGTCGCCGGGCACGCCGACCACCGTGGCCGCCACCTCCACGGCGGACGGCTCCGCCACCGTGATCCGCCGGTGCAGGGCCGTCTCCTCGTCGGACCGGTCGGCGTCGTAGGGGTCGGCCCGGTACCGGTCGAGCACGAACGCCGCCGGCCCGCCCGCCGGCGGCGGGGGGACGACGAGCACGGGGGCCAGCCGGACGCCGGGGACGGCCACCTCGGCCACGCCTGCCCCGTCCCCCTCCGCGCCCGCCAGGGTGACCCGCACGAACGGGGTCGGCCCGGCCGGCACGTCGACGCCGACCGGCCCGTCGCCGTCGAGGCGGGCCACCGCCCGGCCCTCGGCCGTGTCGACCAGCACGGAGGTGGCGCCGCCCGCCCCCCGCACGGTCACCGATGCGACCTCCCGCCGCCCGAACCGGAGCTCCACCCACTCGCCGACCCCGCCGGCCGGCACCCAGGCGCTGTCCGGGTCGCCGTCGACGGCCGCCCGCGCCGCCGTCTCCGGCCGGGCCGCCGACGAGGCCGCCACGTCGCCACCCTCCACGTCGAGGGTGGTGGCGGCCTCGCCCGGCACGTCGAGGTCGTCGGCCGGCACGCCGGCCCCGAGCACCGGACCGGCCCCGCCCCTGACGACCCCGAAGTCGACGTCCCGGCGGGCCACGGAGTCGGTCGCCACCGGCCGGCCCTCGCCGCCCAGCACGACCGGCCCGTCGAGCAGCCCCCGCTCGGCCAGCGGCACCAGCGAGCCCGGCCCGCCGGCGACGGCCAGCGGGGCGGCGCCGACCGCCACCCGGCGGACGTCGGCCGTCACCTGCCACACCTCGACGGCCCGCAGCGCGGCCGTGCCCGGCCCGAGCGCCGGGTCGAGGCGGCCGGCCGACAGCCCCCGTCCGACGACCGGCCCGAACGCCGCCACCCGCTCGAGCCCCGCCGACCCGGCCAGCGCCCGGTGGACGGCGGCCGGCGGCGGCGCGCCCGTCCTCGCCCGGTCGAGGTCGTTGCGGGCGACCACGAACCCGACTCCCGACCGGGCCAGCACCGGCGCCAGGCCGGCCGACGGCGTGCCGGTGTCGACGAGCCGGCCGACGGCGTCCATCAGCCGGGTCGACCCGGCGCCGCCGAGGGGCACGAGGTCGCGCACCGCCCACGGCGACCGGGCCAGGGCCTGGAGCGGCTCGTCGAGCGGCCGGCCCCACCGGTACTCGCCGAAGGAGGCGGACGGCACGACGAGGCTGACCGTGCCGCCGGCGTGGTCGCCGAGCCAGGCGGCCGCCTCCCGCCAGTAGCCGGGGATGCCGTCGAACGACCCCGGCGCGGCGAGCCGCCCGCTCCACAGCGGCAGGGCGGCGACCACCACGGCGGCGGCCAGCCCGGCGGCCAGCAGCCGGGGCGCGTGGCGGTGGGCCCAGGCCCGGTGGGCGAGGCGGAGGCGGCCGAGGGCGACGGTCGCCCCGTGGGCCAGCCCGCCGGCCAGGGCGATGGCGAGGACCGGGGCCAGCTTGGTGACGTTGCGGAACGGGGCGAGGGGGCCGTCGAGCACGTCGCGCACCACCCCGGCCAGAGGCCCGCCGCCGGCACCGGCGTACCCGGCGGCCATGCCGGCGGCCGCCACGCCCGCGCACAGCGCCAGCCACCACCGCTCGGGCCCGTCCCGGTGGGCCAGCCCGCCGAGCCCCGCGGCGGCCAGCCCGGCGGTGGCGGCGACGGCCACCGGCTCGGAGGCGACGGCCCAGGCGCCCGGCAGCCAGCGCCCGCCGGGGACGGCCAGGTGGCCGAGCCAGTTCGCCGTGCCTCGCAGCACCTCGACGGCGGACGTGGTCGACGTGGTCGTCGCCGCCGTCTCGGTGTAGGCGGTGAAGTCGAACCCGAACGCCACCTGCACGAGGAGGGGGTGGAGCCACCACGCCGTCGCCAGCCCGACGGCGGCGACCCACCAGGCGGCGAGGCGGCGGCGCCGGGCGCCGGGGCGCCGGGTGGCGAGGAACAGGGCCGGCGCCACCAGCGCGGCCGCCGTCGCCGCCCCGTTCACCCCGCCCATCACCGCCACCGCCAGCCCCGACCGGGCCGCGGCCCGCCGGGGCGAGCCGGCGGCGGCCCCGGCGACCAGCGGCACGACCGTCCACGGGAGCAGCGCGTGCGGCACCTGGCCGCCGGACTGGAAGGCGACGACCGCGGTGAAGCTCGGCGCCAGCGCGTAGGCCGCCGCCCCGAGGAGCCGGGTGCCGGGCGTGCCGATGCCGAGCGCGGCGAGCAGGCGGTCGGCCCCCCACAGGGCGGCGACGAGCAGCAGCGCGAACCAGGCCCGCTGGATCACCCACGCGGGCACGCCGAGCATGTCGCCGGCCAGGTGGAACGGCCCCATCGGCAGCAGGTAGCCGGCCGACTGGTTGCCGATGCGGCCGAACCCGGCCCCGGCGTCCCAGAGGTGCAGCGCCCGCCCGAGGAAGCGGCCGGGGTCGACGACCAAGTCGAGCTTGGTCTCGGGCACGACCCGCCCGGGCGCCTGGAGGAAGCAGGCGGCGACGAGCGCCGCCGTCACCGCCAGCCGCGCCCTCGGCACGGCCGCCGCCCTCAGCCGCCCTCGCGCGCCAGCAGGAACTGGCTGCCCCGCACGGCGGCCAGCCGCCACGGGCCCGACCTCGTGAACTCGGCGACGGCCCGCTGCACGCCGTCGCCCCACCACTGCCCGGTCGCCCCGTAGTCGTCGCCGGCGATCACGCCGCCGGGCCGCACCCTCGGCGCCCAGGCCTCGAGGTCGGCGAGGACGCCCTCGTAGGTGTGGTCGCCGTCGACGTAGACCCAGTCGACCGGGCCGACGGCGGCGGCGGCGTCCACCGACGGCGCCCGGTGGACGGTGACGAGCCCGGCCGCGATCTCGCCGGCGAAGCGCTCGACCACCGACCGGTGGACGTCGTCCATGTCGGCCTGGCTGGTGGCCGCGGCGCCGCCGTACCAGCTCTGCGCGTAGCGGGGGTCGGCGGCGAAGGCCCACGGGTCGACCAGGTGCAGGTGCCGGGGCCGGACGCGCCGCAGCACGCGCGCGGAGAAGTCGCCCTTCCAGACGCCGATCTCGGCGCCGACGCTCCCCCGTGGGAGCCGGGTGAGGACCCACGAGCGGGCCAGCCGTCCGAACATGGCGCGGCCGGGGACCGTACCAGCCCCCTGCCCGCTCCCCGGGTGCGCCGGACGGTAGGGTCCGGTCGGTCGCCGGAGGGGCGACCTCGGCGCGCACCGGCGGGACGCGCCGGACGACGGATCCCCCAGAGGAGCGCGAGACACCATGCCGCCCGCCAACGAGCCGCCCGGGACGCCAGCCGGGGGTGTGCCCGAGCCGGGCCCGCCCGCTCCGGCCGGGGCGAGCCCGGCGCCGACGACCGGGGACCGGCTGGGCTACGACGGCGACGACGCCGACGCGCTCACCCGTCGCCGGCGGCCGGCGCCCCGCTCCCGGGTGCCGATGTTCATCGCCGTCGGCGTGTTCGTCGCCATCGCCATCGCCGGGATCGTGGTCGGCATCGCCACCAGGGACGACGGGGACGGGAACGGCGGGCCGACGACGAGCTCGACGGCCGGCGGCCAGCAGGCCAACGGGTTCTGCCCGACCGGTCGGTGGCCGGCGATCGCGCAGGGCCAGCCGGCCGCGCTCGGCGAGGGCGGGACGCCGGAGACCGGGTACTACGTCTGGAACGACGCCTTCGGGTGGCACGTGCGGATGGTCGACACGGCGGCGACCCCTGGCCGGTTCACGGGGGAGGTCGTCTCGTCTGCCAACCTGACGTCGAGCGAGGTGGTCCCGGAAGGGGCGGGTGAGGTGCAGGTGAACGGGAACACGCTGACGTGGGACTTCCCCGGGTCGCAGGAGCCGCAGGGCTTCGACGTGGCCGTCGGCGGGTGCGCGGCGGACACGGTGCGGTTCACCCTGAACGACGCCGACGGCCCGGTCCCCGAGAGCCGGGTCTTCGTCGGCACCAACAGCACCGCGGTGTCGAACCCGCTGATCGTGCGGCGCCAGGGGTGAGGCCGGCCCGGGCCTCCCGCGACGACCTGACGGTCACGAGCGGGCACTTCCCCTGCCTGGACGGGTACCGGGCGCTGGCCGCGCTGGCCGTCGTCATGTACCACGTGCTCGGCGAGGTGAACCCGGGGTGGCTCCCGCCGGTGCTCCGCTCGTTCAACGCCCGGCTCGGCAACTACGGCGTGGCCGTGTTCTTCCTGATCTCCGGCCTCCTGCTGTACCGGCCGTTCGTCCTCGCCCACCTCGAGGACCGGCCGATGCCGAGGACCCTGTCGTTCTACCGGCGCCGCTTCCTGCGCATCTTCCCGGCCTACTGGCTGGCGCTCACCGCGCTGTTCTTCGTGTTCCGGTTCCGCACCCTGCACCGGGTGTCGGGCGCGCTGACGTACTACGGCCTGGTCCAGAACTACCGGCCCGACTTCGCCCTCGGCGGCCTGGCCGTCGCCTGGACGCTGTGCATCGAGGTCAGCTTCTACCTGGCCCTGCCGCTCATTGCGTGGCTGATCTCCCGGCCGGCCCGCCGCCCCGGCGCCGACCTCCACGCCCGCCTCCGGGCCCAGCTCCTCGGGCTCGGCGCGCTGTACCTGGTCGCCGTGAACTGGCGCATCTTCCGCATCCTCGTGCTGCCCGACCGGTCCCAGGCCGGGCTGTGGCTGCCCGCCACCCTGGACTGGTTCGCGCTCGGGATGCTGCTCGCCGTCGGCAACGCCTGGGGGACGGTGACCGGGCGGCTGCCCGCGCTGGTGACCCGCCTGGCGTCGGCGCCGTGGCTGTGCTGGCTGTTCGCCGCGCAGCTCTACTGGGTGACGATGCAGCTGCACCTGCCGCCCGGCTACGCGCTGCCGACTCCGTTCCAGACCATGGCCCGCTACTTCCTGAACGGGCTGTCGGCGTTCCTGCTGCTGCTGCCGGGCGTGTTCGGGCCCCAGGGCGAGGGGCTGATCCGGCGGGCCCTGCGGAGCTGGCCGCTCGCCAGCCTCGGGGTCGTGTCCTACGGCCTCTACCTCTGGCACACCCTGTGGCTGCGCCAGGTGCGGCGCTGGTCGGTCGACGGCTGGTTCGGCTGGTCCTTCCTGTCGGTGATGTCGGCCGTGCTGGTGCTGACCATCGCCACCGCCGCGCTCAGCTACTTCGCCGTCGAGCGCCCGCTCGTCCGGCTGAAGGGCCGGCGGCGGTCGACGCCCTACCGCTCGGCCCAGGAGCCGGAGCGCCCGCTGGTCGAGCCGGTCCCGTCCGGCGTGGCGTAGCGGCCCGCGGTGGCCGTCGCCGAGCGGGCCAGGACGGCACCCGCGACCACGGGCCCGCCCGCCCCGCCGAGGGCCGGGTGGGGCGAGCGGCGGCGCTGGGTGGCCGGGGGCGCCGCCGGCGCCGCGCTGGCGCTGGCCGCCACGCTCACGAACTCGCCCGGCTGGTACGTCGGCGACAACCGCTTCGAGCAGTACTGGTCGCCGGGCCGGCTGCTCGCCAGGGTGCCGTCGCTGTGGGACCCGAGCCGGGGCCTCGGCCGGCCGAGGGGCGAGTTCCTGCGGGTGACGACCGCGGTCGTCGGCCTGTACCGGTCGCTCGGGGCGTCGCCGTGGCTGACCCAGCGGCTGTGGCACGCCACCCTGCTCGTCGTGGCCGGGCTGGGCGCCGCCGCGCTGGTGCGGTGCCTGCGCCCCAGGGCCGACGTGGCCGTCGCCGTCGCCGGCCTCGCCTACGCGTTCAGCCCGGTGGCGGCCGCCTCGCTGGTGCCGTCGGCCCTGTTCTTCAACTACGCCATCGCCCCGTGGCTGGTGGTCGCGCTGGTCAGGGGGACGACGGGGGCGCGGCCGTGGCGGTGGGCCGCCGTGTTCGCCCTGCTCGTGTTCGCCGGCGGCAGCACCGACCCGCCGGGGCTCGTCTACGCCGTCGCCCTGCTCGTGCCGGCGGCCGTCTACGTCGCCGCGGTCGCGAGGGCGGCGACGGGGCGCCGGGTGGCCGGCTGGCTGGCTCGGGCGGGGGCGCTGTCGCTCGCCGTGTCCGCCGCCGTCCTCGTCCAGGTCGTGTACGGCGCGGCGTCGCTGTCGGCCCGGCTGTACGGCACGGAAACGCCGGAGACCGTGAGCCAGGCCTCGTCGTGGTCGGAGTCCTGGCGGGGCCTCGGGTTCTGGATCAGCTACGCGAGGGACGGCGGGCGCCTGGTCCGGCCCCAGCACGCGGCCTGGTTCGACTCGGCGCCTGTCGTGCTGGCGACGTTCGCCGTGCCCGTCGCCGCCGTCCTCGCCCTCGCCCGGTCCCGATGGCGGGGCCGGCTGTTGTTCGCCGCGTTCGCCGTCGTCGGCCTCGTCGCCATGGTCGGCTCGTACCCGCCCGACCACCCCTCGGTCGTCGGCCGCCTGCTGCTCGACGCCTACGACGCCGTCCCGTCCCTCACCGCCCTGCGCAACACCTACAAGGCCGGGTTCGCGCTGGCCCTCGGCCTCGCCGGCCTGCTCGGCGCGGCCGCGCTCCTCGCGGGCCGGCGGCGGCTGGTCGGCGTGGCCGCGGCGGCCGTCGCCGTCGCGGTGTTCGCGGTCGCCTCGTTCCCGTTCTGGACCGCCGGCCTGTACTCGACCGACAACCGCACGGACACGGTCCCCGGCTACTGGCGGGACGCGCTCGCCTGGCTCGACCGGCAGCCCGGCGACGCCCGCGTGCTGGTCGAGCCGGGGACGTTCAACTCCCGCTACCGCTGGGGGAGCCCGGGCGACGACCTGTTCGACGGGCTCCTCGCCCGGGCCCACGTGGTGAGCACGTCGCTGCCGCTCAGCACGGCGGAGGCGTCCGACCTCGTGATGGCCGTCGACGACCGCATCCAGTCGGGCGACTACGAGCCGGGCACGCTGGGGCCGATCGCCCGCCGGCTGGGCATCGGCTACGTGCTCGTCCGCAACGACCTCGAGTGGGGCCGCCTGGGCCGAGCCCGGCCGGCCGAGCTCCAGCCCCTCCGCGACGACCCCGACCTGGAGCCGGTGGCGACGTTCGGCGCGCCCGGCCAGCACACGGTGGCGCCGGGCGACGACTCGACGGAGGCCGACGCCGAGCGCCGCCTCCCGCCCGTCGAGGTGTTCGCCGTGCGGGGGGTGGAGGGCCAGGCCCGGGTGACCGGCGACCGGCCGCTGCTGCTGTCCGGCAGCGGCGAGGGCTGGTTCACCCTGGCCGCCGACGGGCTGCTCGACACCGGCGGGCCGGTGCGGGCCACGGCGCCGACCGACCCCGGGGTGCTGGCCGGCGACCTCGACGCCGGCGGGTCCCTCGTCGTCACCGACACCAACCGGCGGGCCGTCACGCTCGTCACCGGCACCGGCCGGAGCGACTCCCACACCCTGGCCGAGGGGGAGCGGCTGGGGCGGCCGGCCAACGACCTGTTCGGCGTGCCCGGGTCCCAGACCGTCGCCTGGTTCCCCGACGCCACCAGCGTGTCGTCGGCCAGCGTCGGCGCCGGGCTGGCCGGCTATGAGCCCGAGTTCCGGCCGGCCAACGCCTTCGACGGCGACCCCCACACCGCCTGGCTGACCGGCGGGTACCAGGACCCGCTCGGCCGGTCGGTCGTCGTCCACCTGCGCCGGCCGACCACGGTGGCCGCCGTCGAGGTCGACCCGGCCGTGCTGTTCGGCGCCGGCCGGACGATCCGCCTGGCCAGCCTCCACTTCTCGGACGGGTCGAGCGTGCCCGTCGACCTGTCCAGGGGCTCGTCCTCGGTCGGGTTCCCGGCGAGGTCGACCACCTCGCTCGAGCTGCGGATCGACGCGCTGAGCGGGCCGGGGCTGCGGCCGGTCGGCTTCGCCGAGGTG
>DASWMK010000144.1 GCA_036399815.1 Acidimicrobiales bacterium | reverse complement strand
TGGTGCGCAGGACGATGGCCGTCGCCCCGTCGGCCAGGACGACGACGACCACGGTCTCGCCCGGGCCGGCCCGGTCGAGCACGCCGGCGAGGAGGAGGCCGGCGTGGGCGGTGCCGGTGTTGCCGACGGTGGCGGCCAGCGGGTCGGCCACCCGGTCGGCGGGGACACCGGCCCTGGCGGTGAACGAGCGGGCGGCCCGGGCGTGGGTGCCGGCGACGACGAGGTGGTCGACGGCGTCCGGTGCCAGCCCGGCCTCCTCGAGCGCGGCGGAGAAGGCCGCCGCCGCCAGCGGCAGGTAGGCGTGCTCGCCGAAGCGCTCCTCCCACACCCGCGAGGCCGGCGCGCCGGGGAGGCGCCAGCGGTCGAGGAACTCGTCGGTGGCGCTGGCGACCGCGACCACGTCGGCCACCGTGTCGCCGTCGCCGAACAGGAAGGCCGCCGCCCCGTCGCCACCGTCCCGCTCGTCGGCGCCCCCGGGCAGCCCGGTGCGGACGTCGGCGAGGACGGCGAGGGCCGGGACGGGCGCGTCGGCAGCGGCGACGAGCGCGCCGACGCCCGAGCGCACCGAGCCGGCCATGTCGACGGCCAGCGCCGACCGGTCGAGGCCGAGCGCGGCGTGGACGACGGTGGCGTTCGTCTTGTCCAGGTAGGCGGGGTCGGCGGTGGCGAAGTAGACGCGCCCGGGCGGCGCCGACGCCGGCGCGGCGCGCAGCGCCACCCTGGCCGCCTCGACGGCCATGGACGTGGTGTCCTCGTCGTAGGAGGCGACGGCCCGCGTCCCCCGCCCGCCGCCCTCGCCCAGCGCGGCGGCGATCGCCTCCCGCCGGAGGCGGTGGTAGGGCACGTAGGCGCCGTAGGCGAGGACCCCGGGCATGGCGGCGGAAGCTACTCGCCCCGCCCCCGCAGCCGGGCCAGCCCCTCGGCCGCCTCGGGCAGCCCGAAGCCCAGGAACTCGTAGGCCAGCGAGGCGTCGAACGCCGCGAACTGGGCCCGGTACCAGTGGTTCAGCGTGTGCTTGGTCCAGCGGATGGCCGACGCCGTGCCGGCGGCCAGGCCGGTGGCGACGGCGAGGGCCCGGTCCTGCACCTCGCCGTCGTCGACGCAGAGCGACACCAGGCCGATGCGCTCGGCCTCCTCGCCGGTCAGGGGCTCGCAGGTGAGCAGGTGGTACTTGGCCTTCGCCATCCCGCAGAGCAGCGGCCAGCAGAGGGCGGCGTGGTCGCCGGCGGCCACGCCGAGGCGGGTGTGGCCGTCGACGATCCTCGCCGTGCGGGCCGCGACGGACACGTCGGCCAGCACGGCGACCGCCAGCCCGGCCCCGACGGCCGGCCCGTGGATGGCCGACACCACCGGCGTCCCGCACTCGAGGAGGTTGCGGACGAGGTCCCTGGCCTCCCGCAGGACGCGCAGCCGGGCCCGGTCGTCGGTCGTCACCTCCTCGAGCAGGTGGAAGCTGCCGCCGGCCGAGAACGCCCGGCCCGCGCCCCGGACGAGGACCGCGCGCGTCGCCTCGTCCCGGTCGACCACCGGCCACACGTCGGCCAGCTCGGCATGCGCCTCGGCGCCCACCGCGTTCAGCCCGGGGGCGTCGAGGGTGATCCGCAGCACCCCGTCGGCCGGCCGGTCGAAGGCGAGGTGGGGGAAGGCGTCGTAGCGGTCGGTCATGGCGCCGGACTAGCAGACCGGCACCGGGCCGCCGTCAGCCGATCCCGTCGGGCAGCGGCGGCACCTCCACGTCGCCCCCGAGGTCGGAGAGCTCGAGCACGGTGGCGAGCACGGCGCCGGTCGGCGCCGTCGACCCCTGGCGGAGGCGGACGAGCCGACCGCCGCCGTCGACCCACACCTCCACCGTGCGCCCGCCGTCCTCGGCCCGGTAGCGGGTCGCTGGCGCGCCGCCGACGTCCTCCGTGCCGGCCGTCTCGAACCGGCGCCCGTCCAGGGTGGCGAGCAGCGCGCCGGCCAGGCCGTCGCCCTCGCCGGCGTCGTGCAGGCCGAGGAACGGGCCGAGCCCGGGCGTCACCGGATGGGCCTCGGACGCCGGGTCGCCGGCGTTCACCTCCCACGTCCGGTCGCCGGCCAGCCAGGCCTCGCCCTGGTCGGTGAGCCCGTCGCCCGGCCGCCCGGTCGTGAGCAGCACCTCGTCGAAGCGGTCGACCCGGTGGCCGCGCCGGGCCACCCAGTCCACCTCCCCCTCGGACCGCGACGCCACCGCCTCCTCGCCGTCCGCCTCGGCGACCGTCTCCATCACGAAGCGGGCCCGCCCGGCCGCCTCGGTGGCCGCCGCCACCGTCGCCGCCAGGTCGTCGGGGGCCGGCGCGCCACCGCCCGTCGCGGACGTGGCCGCCGACGCCGAGGTGGCCGCCGGCCCGCCGCCGTCGCCCCCGTCGCTCCCGCAGGCGGCGACGAGGAGGGCGCCCGCCGCCAGCGCGGCCAACGCCCCCCGCACCGCCCGACCGGTCAGGTCAACCGGAACCACGCTCTCGCCTCGGAGCCGTCCCGGAACCGCAGGATCAGCACCCGGCACGTCCCGGCCCACGCCGACCTCGTGTCCCACACGTACTCGTAGGTGCCGGTGGCGTCGTCGTGGTGGAGGCTGCTGCCCCCGGCCGACACCGTCTCCTCGACCGGGTCGAGGGCGGCGCCGGTGGCGCAGTCCATGCGGGCCGACGCCGGGTAGCCGGCGGCGAAGATGGCGAGCCCCGACGCCCCCTCCAGCCGGAAGCGCACGGGGACGGCGCGGCCGGCCTTCATGCGGTTGACGACCGGGATGTTGTCGACGGGGGCGAAGAACCCCTCGAACCGGCCCTGCCCGCCGACCGAGAAGGACCGGGTGACGGGGGTCGGGTCCTCGTTGCCGGCCCGGTCGAAGGCGACCGCGGTGAACGTGTGCGGCCCGGCGGCGAGCGCCGTGTACGCCACGGTGGGCTCGCACGGGCCGAGCGCGGCGCCGTCCAGCGCGCACAGGAAGGCGAGCGGCGACTCGGAGCCGCCGAGCTCGATGGTGACGTCGGCGCCGGTCGACGCCCCCTCGGCGGGACCGGCGAGGACCGCCGTGTCCGGCGCGACGCGGTCGACGAGCACGGCGGCCGTGGCCGACGCGGACGACGCGCCCGAGGTGACGCACACCCGCACCGTGTTGTCGCCCTCCGCGAGCGACCCGACGCCGACGAACGTGAACGCCGGCCGGGCCGTCGTGCCGTCGCCCCGGTCGTAGGTGCCGCTGTCGACGACGGTGCCGTCGGCGCAGCCGCTGCCGCCGACCCGCACGGTGAACGACCCGCTGGCCGTCGCCGACCAGCCGATCTCCGTGCCCGTCCCGGTGACGCCGATGGCGTCGGCCGAGACGTACTCGACCCGGGCGAGGAGCTGGCAGGCGTCGCCCACCCCGTCGCCGTCGCGGTCGACGTTCACCGCGTTCGCGAGGTCGGGGCAGTTGTCGTCGCCGTCGGCCACCTGGTCGCCGTCGCCGTCCGCGCAGCCCGGGTCGGCGCCGTCGGCGGCGCCGTCGCCGTCGTCGTCGTCGCCGTTCGTGCACGAGCCGTCGTAGCCGGCGTACTCCGGCGCGCTGGCCGGGTCCCGGTGGTCGGCGCCGAGGAGCGCCTCGACCTGGTTCATCACCTGGTCGCCGTCGGTGTCGAGCTCGCAGGCGTCGCCGAACCCGTCGCCGTCGAGGTCGCCCTGGCCGGCGTTCGGGTGGATGCGGCAGTTGTCGGCCCCGTCGGCCACGCCGTCGCCGTCGTCGTCGGGGTCGTCCACGTTGTCGACGGCGTCGTCGTCGGTGTCATACGGGTAGGGATCGACGTCCGCGGCCGCCGCCATGAGCGACTCGCCCTCGCCCGGCGCCGGGTTGCGCTCGCCGTCGCCGTCGATGTCGGGGTCGCAGGCGTCGCCGAACTCGGCGATGTTGGGCAGCCGCCCGCCGAGGATCTGGAGGTACCAGGGGCCGAAGTCGGTGTTGTCCTGGTCGGGGTTGTGGACGAGCGGGCAGTTGTCGTCGTGCTGGAGGTCCCCGTCGGCGTCCGCGTCGGACAGGTCGGAGTTCGTCCTCGCCAGCTCGTCGTAGTTCGGGAAGGCGTCCTGGATGTCGGTGCCGACGCCGGCCGGCGCGTACGACAGGCCGCTCCACGAGCCGTAGCTCTCGGGCTGGAGCGGGGTCAGCGGGCTGTGCTCGCCGGACTGGTGGCGGCCGGCGGGCGCCGGCTGGTTGTGCACGTCGCCCTCGTCGAGCCCGAGCGAGTGGCCGAGCAGGTGGGACAGGGCGCGGGACCACAGCTGCTCGATGGCGTCGGCCTCGAGCTCGCCGAGGAGCATGTGGACCGGCCACCTGATGCGGTCGTCGCCGGGGTTCGGGATGTTGGCCGGGAAGATGCCGGGGTCCATGAGGAACCCGAGCGGGTTGTCGGCCAGCTGGCTGAGGTCGGTCTCCCGGAAGCAGGGGCCCGTGTTGCCGGTGCGGGGCTCGCCGATCTGGGACGAGCAGCTCCACGCCGGGCCCATCGTGACGAGGATGTCCCGGCCGCGGACGTTGGCGTCGCCGAACGGCGACCAGTCGTAGTCGGCGAGCGGGGCGGCGTCGATGCCCTGGAGGAGGAAGTCGACCCGGCCGGGGTTCGGGCAGGCGGCCACGCCGTCGCGGGCCGACGAGTGGCCGGACCACACGTAGCGGACCGACATCGTCCTCGCGTCGAGCACGGCCCCGTCGCGGCGCTGGGCCGGCGTGCCGAAGCTCTCGCTCCTGCCGATCGAGGAGTTCTGGTCGCAGTTCGGCGCGTGCGGGATGGCCTCGTCGACGAGGACGTGGAGGCGGACGCCGTCGACGCCGTCGGGGTTGCTCACCGGGGCGTCGTCGAACATCTCCATCGCCTCCCGCAGGCCCGAGAGGCTGGGCGCGTGGTGCAGCGGGTCGTCGTGCTCGCTGATCACCTCGGGGCAGGCGAACTCGACGAAGCAGTCCTGCCAGTCGAGCTCGACGAACACGTCCTTGTGGAGCGGGTCGGGCGCGTGGTTGAAGCAGCGGTACGGGCGGGCGGTGATCCGCCGCTGGTCGTCGGTGCCGCCGGGGCAGAACGGCCAGCCGTACAGGCCCCGCGGCAGGTTCGAGAACGGCCCGAGGGCGGCGTCGCGGTGGACGAGCTCGCCCGACGGCAGCTGGATGCCGGCGCCCTGCACGCCCGGGTCGACCTCCCACGAGTCCTTCAGGCCGTCGCCGTCGGTGTCCGGGTTGTGGGCGTCGGTGCCGAGGTCGCCCTCGACGGCGTCGGTGAGGCAGTCGCCGTCGCTGTCGTTGGCCTCGTCGCAGAGGAAGCTCTGGCCCCGGGCGAGGACGTAGACGTGCCCGCTGGTGCCGTCGGGCGCCGTGTAGACGGGCGGCGCGGGCGACGGCGCGGCGTCGCCGATGATCACGAGCGGCTGGTAGCTCGACGGCCACGACGAGAAGATCTCGTGGGCCGAGCACGACCAGTTGCCGAGGTAGCTGTCGTCCAGCCCGTCGAGGGTCGGGTGGGCGGCGATCTTGTGGGCGGCGTTCGGGCAGTTGTTGACGCCCTGGACGGTGAAGTGCCCGAGGCCGCCGAGCAGCTCGACCTCCGCCGGCGAGCCCGAGTGGTAGGCGCAGCTGAGCGAGACGTACAGGCCCGGCCCGGGCGCGGCGTCGGCGGCCGCGAACGCCACCGACTGGTGGACGAACTGCGACTTGCCGTGCCAGTCGGGGTCGGTGCCGTTGACGATGACGTTGCCGGAGACGGCGGCCGACCACACCTGCCGGTTGGCGACGGCGGTGTCCCACACGCCAGGGTCGCCGAAGCAGATGGGCTGGTCGCCGAACACGATGGCGTCGAACTGCGAGAACTCGGAGGTCGACGCGGCGGCCCAGGTCGCCTCGTCCCACACGGTCGCGGTCACGCCCGGCGTGGTGTCGGCGTAGCCGCCGGACGTCGGCCCGTAGACGAGCACCTTCGCGTCCGTGGCGGCGGCGATGGCGGCGCCTGCTGCTCGGGGCTCCCTCCTCGGCGCCCTCGCCTCGTTCGGCCCCCTCGCCGCGGCCGGCGTGCTCAGGCTCGCGAACAAGGACACCAGTGCCAGGACGGCGACCGCGACACGACGCATCGGACTGCTTCCCCTCCCCCGAGGTCGCCACGCGGCGCGTTGCGCGCGACGCGGCGAGGGCGCAGATGGTGACCGACCGCGGGGGCCCTGTCAACGACGCCGACGCGGCGGGCGGCGCCGCGCGTGGTCAGACGGGGTGCTCGACCGCCTCCACGACGTGGCGGCCGCTGTCCTCGGCGGTGAGGTCGACGACGAGGTCGTCGTCGGCCGGCTGGGGCTCGGACGGGCGGCGGGAGGCGGCGAAGGCCCTGGCCGTCGTCACCGCGCCGGCCACGGCCGAGGCGAGCAGGGTGAAGCGGACGACCCGGCTCGGGGCCCGCACGCCGAGGAGGCGGTCGAGGCTGTAGCGGCCGGTCCCGGCGGCGGCGAGGGCGGCCGCCGCGGCCAGGTTGGTGAGCGGCAGCTCGGGGCCGCCGGTGGCCGAGAAGGCGCCCTTGCGGCGGTGGGCGGTGGCGGCGGCGACGCCCATGGTCGAGGCGATGGCCAGCGGGCCGACGGGGTGGGCCAGGCCGGCGGCGGTCAGCACGCCCCCGCCCAGCTCGGACGTGCCCGCGGTGACGGCCATCCGCTTGCCGGGCGTGAGGCCGAGCGACTCGAAGAAGCCGCCCGTGCCCTCGATCCCGTGCCCGCCGAACGCCCCGAACAGCTTCTGCGCCCCGTGCGCGGCCACGTACCCGCCCACGACCACCCGGGCGCCCAGTAGTGCGAGATCACTCATGCCCGCGCCACTACCCGCGGCGCGACCGGGCTACTCGATGCGCAGGCCGCTGATGGCCCTGGCGATGACCAGGTGCTGGATCTCGGCGGTGCCCTCGAAGATCTCGTAGATCTTCGCGTCGCGGTGCCAGCGCTCGACGGGGTACTCGCGCACGTACCCGTAGCCACCGAGGATCTGGATGGCCCGCTCGGTGGCCCAGGTCGCCACCCGGCCGGCCTTCAGCTTCGACATCGAGCCCTCGCCGGCGCCGAACGGCTTGCCGGCCTTGCCCATCCACGCGGCCCGCCACACGAGCAGGCGGGCGGCGTCGATCTCGGTCGCCATGTCCGCCAGGGTGAAGGCGATGGCCTGGTTGGTGACGATCGGCCGGCCGAACTGCTTGCGCTCCTTGGCGTACTCCAGGGCGTACTCGTAGGCCGCCCTCGCGATGCCGATGGCCTGGGCGCCGACGATCGGCCTGGTCGCCTCGAAGGTCGCCATCGCCGCCTGGGTGCGGGCCGGCTTGCCCTCGCGGGCCCTGGCCAGGCGCTCGTCCAGCCGCTCCTTGCCGCCGAGCAGGCACGAGCCGGGGACGCGCACGTCGTCGAGGACGACCTCGGCCGTGTGGCTGGCCCGGATGCCGTGCTTCTTGAACTTGGCGCCCTGGGAGAGGCCGGGCGTGCCCTTCGGGACGACGAAGGACGCCTGGCCCCTGCCCTTCAGCGACCGGTCGACGGACGCGACGACGACGTGCACGTCGGCGATGCCGCCGTTGGTGATCCAGGTCTTCTGGCCGTTCAGGACCCACTCGTCGCGGGCCTCGTCGTAGACGGCCGTCGTGCGCAGCGACGAGACGTCCGACCCGGCGTCGGGCTCGCTCACGCAGAAGGCGGCGACCGCCGGCTTCTCGGGCGTGCCGAAGCACTGGGGCACCCACTCCATCATCTGCTCGGGGGTGCCGTTGCCCATGATCCCGGTGACGCCGAGCAGGGTGCCGACGATCGACAGGCCGATGCCGGCGTCGCCCCAGAACAGCTCCTCGTTGACGATCGGCATGGTGAGGCCGGTGGCGTCCGAGAAGGCGTTGGCCCAGAAGTCGAAGGAGTACAGGCCGATGCGGGCCGCCTCCTCGATGAGCGGCCAGGGCGTCTCCTCGCGCTCGTCCCACTCGGCGGCGGCGGGGCGGACGACCTGGTCGGCGAAGTCGTGGACCCACTTCTGGAGCTGGAGCTGGTCCTCGTCGAGCTCGAGGGAGAAGGCCATGGCGACACCCCGCACCGTAAGTTACCGACTGGTAAGTCTCACGGTACCCCGGCGGGCGCGGCCTCGACAACCCTCGCCGGCACCAGCGCGAGGGCGATCAGGGCGAGCACGGCGCCGACCACGTAGGGCGCGCCGATGCCGAGGTGCTCGAACAGCGCGCCGGCCGCCGCCGGGCCGGCGACGCGGGCCAGCCCGCCGGCCGACTGCTGCACGCCGAGCGCCGCGCCCCGCCGCTCGGCGCCCGCCCGCCGCCCGACGGCGGCCGACAACGTCGGGGTGACGAGGCCCTGGCCGACGACGAGCGCCAGCAGGGCGGGGACCAGCAGCGGCCACCCGTCGGCGGCGGCGAGCAGGCACAGGCCGACGGCGTCGAGGGCGAGCCCGGCCCGGAGGGTGGTGGCCTCGCCGAGGCGGCGGTTGACGGGGTGGACGAGCGCGACCTGCACGGCCACGAGGACGACGCCGATCGCCGCGAACACCGCGCCGGTCGAGGAGATCGTGAGGTCCAGGCGGGCCTCGCCGAGCAGCGCGAACGTCGCCTCGAACCCGCTGAAGGCGACGAGGGAGACGAAGGCGACGGCCGCCAGCCGGGCCAGGTCGCCGCGCACCGGCGGGGCGGCCACGGCGTCCGCGGCGGGGGCGACGGGCCGGGTCTCGGGCAGCCGCCGGGCGGCGACCAGCGCGTTGACGGCGGCGATGCCGGCGGCCAGCAGGAACGGCACCTCGGGGCCGCCGAGGGCGGCGAGCGCGCCGAGGGCGGGGCCGGCCACGAAGCCGAGCCCGAAGGCGGCGCCGAGCAGGCCGAGGAGCCTGGCCCGCTCCTCGGGCGGGGCGAGGTCGACCACCGACGCCTGGGCCACCGACACGCTGGCGCCGGACACGCCGTCCACCACCCGGCCGGCGAACAGCACCCACAGGCTGCCGGCGAGGCCGGTCAGCAGGCTGCCGACGGCCGTGCCGACGAGGGAGACGAGGAGGACGGGGCGGCGCCCGACCCGGTCCGACAGCCGGCCCCACAGCGGGGCGAAGACGAGCTGGGCGACCGAGAACGTGGCGACGAGCAGCCCGACGGTCGCGGGGCCGGCCCCGAACCGCTCGGCGTAGAGCGGGAGGATGGGCAGGACGATCCCGAAGCCCACGAGGTCGAGGGCCACCGTCGTCCAGATGGTGGCGAAGCCGGCCGGCAGCGGGCGGCGGTCGGCGCTCCTGGGCACCGGGAAAGGCAAGGACCGCGGCGGGCGCGTGTCAAGTCGGCAGGAACCGAGTGGGGTCGTGTCGAACTCCGCCGCCATGTCCGCCGCCATCGACGACCGTGAGCTGGCCGAGAGGGCCGGGAAGGGCGACGCGGTTGCGCTCGAGGAGCTGAGCCGCCGGCACGGGCCGGCCGCCTGGCGCCTGGCGCAGGTGGTGACCCGCCGCCACGACGCGCTCGCGGCGTCCGCCGCCGCCACCGCCCTCGCCACCACGTTCGGCCCCGCCGGCCCCGACGCCGGGTCGACCGTCCCCGCCGGCGAGCTGCTCGCCGCCGTGCGCGAGGCCGGCCTGTCCGAGCTGCGGGCGGCCGGCGAGGACCACGCGCCCGCCGACGCGACCGCTGGCGCGCCGCCCGCCGTGCGCGCCCTGCTGGCCATGCCCGAGCGCTGGCGGTCCCTGCTCTGGCTGCTCGAGGTCGAGGAGGTGCCCGTCGAGGTGGCGGCGGCCGCCCTCCGCCTCGCCCCGCCGGCCGCCGAGCGGCTGGCCGCCAAGGTGCGGGCCGGGTTCCGGGAGCGGGCCCTGGCCGCCGCCGCGGCCGACGCCCTGGCCGACCGACCGGGCCGCAGCGGCGGCGCCTGCCACCGGGCCCTGACGGCGGCGGCCGCCGTCGCCGACCACCGGGACGCGCCGGCGCCCACCCCCGGCCACGTCCGGCGCTGCGCCTCCTGCCGGGCCGCCGTGGCGGCCGCGTCCTCCCCCGCCGACGACCTCGCGCCCTGGGTGGCGCCCCTCCCCGCCACCCTGGCCGGCACCGCCCAGCGCCGCTGGGCGGAGGTCGTCGGCGACGCCGCCCCCGCGGCCGCGGCCATCCCCGCCACCCCCCGCCGGGGCCTGCCTGCCTGGGCCCGGCGGGCCGTGTCCGGCGGCTGCGCGGCGCTGCTCCTCGTCGGCATCACGAGCGCCATGTCGGTCGGCGGCGACCCCCTGCGGTCCCCGGTCTTCGGCAGCGCCGCCGGCGCCAGCCCCTTCGCCGCCGCCCCGTTCGAGGAGGCCGCGTCCGGCGGCCGGTCGTTGGGCGACCTGCCCCGCTACGAGCTGGCCAGGGGCGTCGCCTTCCAGGGCGCGCCGGCCGCGGCCGGCACGTCGTCGTCCCCCCGGTACACCTCGGGCACCGCCGTAGCCCGCACCGCCCCGAGCGGCGGCCCCGACGGCGCGCCGAGCACCGGCGGGGCGCCGGCCGGGAGCCCGCCGGCCGGGTCGCCCGGCCCCGGCACGCCCGGTGGCGGCGGGACGCCCGCGCCCGACCCGGGCGACGGCGGTGGCGGCGGCCCGTCGCCCTCGACGCCCCCGCCCACGAGCCCCCCTCCGACCAGCCCGCCTCCCACGAGCCCGCCCCCCACCAGCCCGCCCCCGACCGTCCCGCCGCCCACGACCCCGCCCCCGCCGGGCGGCGGCGGCGGCGGTGACGACGACGACAGCACGACCATCGGCAACGACGACGTGACGATCGGCGTCGGCGACTGCACCGGCGCCGAGGTCGGCGGGGTCGTGATCGGCTGCGACCCGGGCGAGGAGGAGGGCCCTGACGTGACCGTCCCGCCCATCGGTCTCCCGTAGGGAGGCCGGGACGGTCAGCCGGCGGGGCGGACCCTCGTCCCCGCCGGCGTGTCCTCCACCACCCAGCCGGCGGCGGTGAGCTCGTCCCGCAGGCGGTCGGCGGTGGCCCAGTCCCTGGCCGCCCGCGCCGCGTCGCGGGCGGCCGCTCGCTCGGCCACGTCGGCCGGCACCTCGGCGCCGGCCGAGCGCAGTTCGAGCCCGACCGCCCTCGCCATGTCGGCCACCGCCGCCCACGCCGGCCCGGCCCCGGCGGCGTCGCCGGCGGCCAGCGCGGTGTTGGCCCGGCGCACGAGGTCGAACAGCAGGGCGATCGCCGCCGGCGTGTCGAGGTCGTCGTCCATGACCTCGCGGAACCGGGCCAGCGCGGCGCCGTCGGGGGCGGCGCCGTCCAGGCCGGCCTCGGCCGCCCGCCTGGCCAGGTCGTCGAGCCGGCGCAGGGCCCGCTCGGCCTCGGCGATCGTGCCCGGGGTGACCTCGAGCGGCGACCGGTAGTGCGACTGGAGCACGAGGAGGCGGTAGGCGCGGCCGTCGGTCCGGGCCAGCAGGTCGGTCAGCGACGTGAAGTTGCCGAGCGACTTCGACATCTTCTCGCCGCCCGCCGCCACGACGTGCCCGCTGTGCACCCACCGGGCGGCGAACGGCCGGCCGAGCGCGACGGCCTGGGCCCGCTCGTTCTCGTGGTGCGGGAAGGCGAGGTCGATGCCGCCGCCGTGCAGGTCGAAGCCCTCGCCCAGCAGGTCGAGCGACATCACGACGCACTCGGTGTGCCATCCGGGCCGCCCGTCGCCCCACGGCGACGGCCACGTCGGCTCGCCCGGCTTGGCCTTCTTCCAGAGGGCGAAGTCGAGCGGCGAGCGCTTGTCCTCGTCGACCTCGACCCTCGCCCCCGACCTCAGCGAGTCGAGCGACTGGCGGGCCAGCAGCCCGTAGTCGGCGACGGCGTCGACCGAGAAGTACACGCCGTCGTCGGTCTCGTAGGCGATGCCGCGGTCCACGAGCTCGCCGACCGCCTTCACCATGGCGTCCACGTAGGCGGTGGCGTGCGGGTCGGCCGTCGGCCGGGCCACCCCGAGCGCGCCCATGGCGTCGTACCAGGCCTGCTCGTACTCGGCGGCCACGTCGTCGGTCGACCGGTCCTCCTCGGCCGCCCGGCGGATGATCTTGTCGTCGATGTCGGTGACGTTCTGGACGAAGCGCACCTCGACGCCGGACCACTCCAGGTACCGGCGGATCACGTCCCACACGAGGGTGAACCGGCCGTGCCCGACGTGGGGGTGGTCGTACACGGTCGGCCCGCACACGTACATGCCGATCACGCCCTCGTCCCGCTGGGGCAGCGGGGCGACCTCACCGGTCACCGAGTCGTGGAGGCGGAGCATCGGGCCACGGTACCGCCCGCCCGATATGCCGACGGGTGGGATTCGGGGCACCCGGTACGCTCGGCCCGGTGAGCCCCACCGTCCCCGACAAGCCATCGCTGGACGGCCTGGAAGCGAAGTGGAGCGAGCGGTGGGAGGCCGAGGGCACCTACCGCTTCGACCGGACGAAGACCCGGGCCGAGATCTACAGCATCGACACGCCGCCCCCCACGGTGAGCGGGTCGCTGCACGTCGGGCACGTGTTCTCCTACACCCACACCGACACGGTCGCCCGCTACCGGCGCATGCGGGGCCACGAGGTCTTCTATCCGATGGGGTGGGACGACAACGGGCTGCCGACCGAGCGGCGCGTCCAGAACTTCTACGGGGTCCGCTGCGACCCGAGCCTGCCATTCGACCCGTCGTTCGCGCCGCCGGACCGCCGGCCGGTCGAGCCCGTCGCCGTCAGCCGGCCCAACTTCATCGCGCTCTGCCACGGCCTCGTCGAGGAGGACGAGCGGGCCTTCGAGCGGCTGTGGCGCACGCTCGGGCTGTCGGTCGACTGGTCGATGACGTACACGACGATCGGCGAGCGGGCCCGCCGCGCCTCGCAGCGGGCGTTCCTGCGCAACCTGGCGAGGGGCGAGGCCTACAGCTCCGACGCGCCGACCCTCTGGGACGTCGACTTCCAGACCGCGGTCGCCCAGGCCGAGCTGGAGGACCGCGAGATCCCCGGCTCGTTCGCCCGCATCCGCTTCCACCGGCCCGACGGCGGCGACGTCCAGATCGAGACGACGCGGCCCGAGCTGATCCCGGCCTGCGTCGCGCTCGTCGCCCACCCAGACGACGAGCGCTACCGCCCGCTGTTCGGCGAGACGGTCCTGACGCCGCTGTTCGGCGTCCCCGTCCCCGTCCACGCCCACCCGCTGGCCGACCCCGAGAAGGGGTCGGGCATCGCCATGATCTGCACGTTCGGCGACGTCACCGACGTCACCTGGTGGCGCGAGCTGCGCCTGCCGACCCGCACGATCGTCGGGCGCGACGGCCGCCTGCTGCCGTCCCCGCCGCCCGGCCTCGAGTTCGAGCCCGCCTCGCTCGTCTACGCCGACCTCGCCGGGCTGACGACGGCGGCGGCCCGCAGCCGGATCCTCGAGCTGCTCGGCGAGTCGGGCGACCTCGTCGGCGACCCCCGGCCGATCACCCACCCGGTCAAGTTCTACGAGCGGGGCGAGCGGCCGCTCGAGATCGTCGCCAGCCGGCAGTGGTACGTCGGCACGCTGGCCCTGCGCGAGGGGCTGCTGCGGCGGGGCGAGGAGCTGCGCTGGCACCCCGAGTTCATGCGCCGCCGCTACGAGGACTGGGTCAACGGCCTGAACGTCGACTGGAACATCAGCCGCCAGCGGCCCTACGGCGTCCCGTTCCCGGTCTGGTACCCGGTCCGCGACGACGGCTCGGTCGACCACGGCACGCTCCTGCTGCCCGACGAGTCGCGCCTGCCCGTCGACCCGAGCACCGACGCGCCCGACGGCTACACCGAGGACCAGCGGGGCCGGCCGGGCGGGTTCGTCGGCGACCCGGACGTGATGGACACCTGGGCGACGTCGTCGCTCAGCCCGCAGCTGGCCGGCGCCTGGGGCGACGACGAGGACCTGTTCCGCCGCGTCTACCCGATGGACCTGCGGCCGCAGGCGTTCGAGATCATCCGCACCTGGCTGTTCTCGACCGTCGTCCGCTCCCACCTCGAGGAGGGGGCGCTGCCGTGGAGCGACGCGGCCATCTCGGGCTGGGTCCTCGACCCCGAGCGCAAGAAGATGTCGAAGTCGAAGGGCAACGTCGTCACCCCGATGCCGCTGCTCGAGGAGTACGGGGCCGACGGCGTCCGCTACTGGGCGGCGAGCGGCCGCCCCGGGGTCGACACGGCGGCCGACTTCGGCCAGATGCGGGTCGGGCGCCGCCTCGCCATCAAGCTGCTGAACGTCTCGAAGTTCGTCCTCGGCCGGCTGCCGTCGTCGGACCCGGACGGGCCGGTCGACGAGGCGCTCGACCGGGCCGCCCTGCGCGCCCTCGCCGACGTCGTCACCGCGGCCACCGAGGACTTCGAGGGCTACGACTACGCGCGGGCGCTGGAGCGCACCGAGACGTTCTTCTGGCGCTTCTGCGACGACTACGTCGAGCTGGTCAAGGCCCGCGCCTACGGCGAGCCGGGCACGCCGGCGGCCGACTCGGCCCACCGCGCCCTCGCGCTCGCCCTGTCCGCCCTCCAGCGGCTGTTCGCCCCGGTCCTCGCCTTCGCCGCCGAGGAGGCGTGGTCGTGGTGGCACGAGGGCTCGGTCCACCGCTCCACCTGGCCGGTCGAGGGTGAGCTGGCCGAGGGGCGGTCGGGCGACCCGCTCGTCCTCGAAGTCGCGGCCGCCGTCCTCGGCGAGGTCCGCAAGGCGAAGACGGCGGCCAAGCGGTCGCTGCGGGCCGACGTCGACCGGGTCGTCGTCCGGGACACGGCCGAGCGGCTGGCCGCGCTCGCCCTGGCCGCCGGCGACGTGGCCGAGGCCGGCCGGGTCGCCTCGCTCGTCACCGAGGAGGCCGACGCCTTCTCCGTCGAGGTCGTGCTGGCCGAGGCGAAGGCCGGCTGACCCTCAGCCGGGCGCCCACGGGCCGTCCACGGCGACGGCCTCGTCGGGCCCCGGCCACGGCGGCATGGTGACGGCGACGGCGGCCAGGGGCTCGGTGCCGAGGGCCCGGAACTGGAAGCTGGTGCCGACGGGGATCGACACGGCCACCCCGGGGGCGACGGTCACGACCTCCTCGCGGTCGCCCTGGCGCCGCCACATCTCGCCCAGCCCGCCGACGAAGAACCACAGCTCCTCGACCGTCCGGTGGACGACGGCCGCCGAGGTGCGCCCGGCGGCCAGCTGGAAGTGGGCCATGCCCCCGCCGGCCAGGCCGGGCAGGAGCCGCACGTCGGACCCGTCCGGCGCGGTCGCGTCCGGCCGGGCCGGCAGCGGCACCGTCTCGAACTCGCTCACGCCCCTCCCTCCCCGGTGACCGGCGTGGGCGGGGTGCCCTCGAAGCGCACGACCTGGCGGGGCACGGGCGCGCCGACCCCGGCCCTGGCGAACGCGTCCTTCAGCCGGGCCCGCAGCTCCCGCGCCACCTTCCACTGGTCGCCCGGCTTGGTCTTCACGACGAGGCGGATGGTGAGCCCGTCCGGCCCGAGGCGCTCCACGCCCCACACCTCCGGGTCCTCGAGGATGGCGAGCGCGAACACGGGGTCCTCCCTCAGCTCGGCGGCGACGCCCATGATCACCGCGGTGGCCGCGGCCACGTCGGTGTCGAGGGCCACGGACACGTCGACCAGGGCCCTGGCCCAGTCCTGGCTCTTGTTGCCGACCCGGAGGATCTGGCCGTTGGGCACGTGCCACACCGTGCCCTCGACGTCGCGCAGCCGGGTGGTGCGCAGGCTGACCTGCTCGACGACCCCGGTGGCCTCGCCCACGTCGACCACGTCGCCCACCCCGTACTGGTCCTCGACCAGCATGAAGATCCCCGAGAGGAAGTCCTTCACCAGGCTCTGGGCGCCGAAGCCGAGGGCCACGCCGGCGATGCCGGCGCCGGCGATCAGCGGGCCGAGCTGGATGCCCACCTCGCCGAGCACCACGAGCAGGGCCAGGGTCCAGACCACGATCGTCGTCGCGCTGCGCAGCACGGCGGCGAGCGTGTCGGCCCGCTGGGCGGCCCGCAGGCCCTCCTCGCAGCGCACCCGCTCGGCGAACTCCTCGATGAGCCGGTGCAGGACGCGGCGCAGCACCCAGGCGAGCACGAGGACGACGAGGATCTTCACCGGCCGGTCGACCAGCCAGTCGGCCAGGGTCGCCGCCCACGTGCGGCCGGTGGCGTCGAGCACCCGCTCGCATACCCAACCGGGGTCGGGACCGCAGGCGTCCGCCAGCTGCTGGGGGTCCAGCGCCATGGACGGCCAAGTTAGGCGGGGTGGCGCCCCCGGCGGGAGGACGGCACCCACTCCTGCTTCACCCGGTCCGACGCCTCGACCGGCCGCATGAAGAGGTCGACGGCGTTCCAGACCGTCCACGAGAGCGGGTAGAAGGCGATGGGCACGACGAGGGCGATGGCCATGGCCACGACGGCGAGCGGGATGGCCGGGATGTCGGGATAGGTGACGACCATCCCGACGACGATGGCGATCAGCATGAGGCCGAAGGTGACGATGGTGTTGACGCCGACGGCGCCGACCTCCTGGCCCTCCACCCGCTTCAGCGGGTAGTCGCAGCGGGGGCAGCGCTGCTTGATGTGGAAGTACGAGTCGAAGATCCGGAAGCAGCCGCACAGCGGGCAGCGGCGGGTGAACCCGCGGAACATCAGGCGCCAGAACGAGGGGCGGCCGTCGCGGCTGGCCATGCCGGCGGGATACCCGGGCCGGGCGGCGCCGGAACCGGGCGACCCCACCCAGCGCCCGCCGGCCGCGAGCTGCTGGACGGGGCCGCTCCGTCCGGGTACCGTCCCGCCTCCCTTTCAGCCCATCGCGCCCGAAGCGCGGCAAGGAGAGGTCATGGTCGCTCGCGTCGTCGCCGCCCTGCTGTTCGCGTTGATCGTGCCGCTGGCCGAGCCGGCGCACGCGTCCACGCTCACGGTGAACTCCGTCGCCTGCGCCCAGACCGGCGCGTACCCCGGCGACCCCGCCAACTACGGCACGTACTCCTGCACGGCCAACGTGTCGGGCGGCACCGGCAGCTACAGCTACGTCTGGACCGTGTCGACCGGGTGGTACCCCGGCTACAGCTTCTCCGGCGGGCAGACCATCACCGGCGTGTGCAAGTACAACACGGTCCGCATCAACGAGGTGAAGGTGACCGACAGCGCCGGCGCCACGGCGTACGGCACCGGCTCGCTCGTCTGCCGGCCCTGACGCGGGGGCGGGGCGCTCCTCGCAGACGCGAGGTTGCCCGCTAGCCTTCCTCGCGGTGGCGAGCTATTCGATCGGGGAAGCTGCCGCGCTGCTGGGCGTGTCGGCGGACACCGTGCGGCGGTGGGCCGACGGCGGGCGCCTGCCGGCGACCCGCACGGCCGGCGGGCGGCGGCGGGTCGACGGCGGGGCGCTGGCCCGGCTGGCCGTCGAGCTGGCGGCCGAGGGCGGCAGCGAGGAGCCGGCCGTCATCGGCGCCCGCTCGGCCCGCAACCGCTTCCCCGGGCTCGTCACCCGGGTGGAGAAGGACGGGGTGGCGGCGACGGTGGAGGTCCAGGCCGGGCCCCACCGCGTCGTCTCGCTCATGACGAGGGAGGCGGCCGACGAGCTCGGGCTCGAGCCCGGGATGCTGGTCGTGGCGTCGACCAAGGCGACGAGCGTGGTCGTCGAGCTGCCCGCCCGTGGCTAGGGCGGCGGCCCTGCTCGCCGCCGCCGCGGTCGTGCTGGCCGGGTGCGGCGACGGGGGCGGCGGCCGGTCGGTCACCGTGCTGGCGGCGGCGTCGCTGACCGAGGCGTTCGGCGACATCGCCGCGGACTTCACGGCCGCGACCGGCACCGACGTCGACCTGAGCTTCGGCGCCTCCTCGACCCTCGTCGACCAGGTGCAGGAGGGGCTCGGGGCCGACGTCGTCGCGCTCGCCTCGCCGTCGACCATGCAGGAGCTGGTCGACTCGGGCGACGTCGGCGAGCCGGCCGTGTTCGCCCGCAACCGCCTGGCCATCGCCGTGCCGCCCGGCAACCCGGCCGGCGTGCGGTCGCTGGCCGACCTGGCCGACCCCGGGCTCACGCTCGCCCTGTGCTCGCCGGGCGTGCCGTGCGGGTCGTTCGCGGCCGAGGCGTTCGCCGCCCAGGGCCTCGACGTCGCCGCCGACACCGAGGAGGAGGACGTGAAGGCGGTGCTCGACAAGGTGGCGACCGGCGAGGTGGACGCCGGCGTGGTCTACGCCAGCGACGTGGTCGCGGCGGGCGACGACGTCGAGGGCATCGCCGTCGCCGACGACGAGAACGTGCTCGCCGACTACCCGATCGCCCTCGTCGACGGGGCCGGCCCCGACGCCGAGGCGTTCGTGGCGTTCGTGCTCGGCGACCGCGCCCGGGCCACCCTGGCCGAGCACGGCTTCCTGGCCGCCGTCCCGTGAGGCGGCGGGCCCCGGCCGCCGTGTGGCCGCTGGCCGGCCTCGGCCTGGCCTTCCTCGCCCTCCCCCTCGCCGGCCTGCTCCAGCGGGCGCCGTGGGCGTCGATCGCCGACCACCTCGGCGACCCCGCCGTGCGGGAGGCGCTGCGCCTGTCGCTCGTCGTCTCGTGCACGGCGACGGTGGCCGCGCTCGTGCTCGGCGTGCCCCTGGCCTGGGTGCTGGCCAGGGCGACGTTCCCGGGCCGCTCGCTCGTGCGCGGCCTGGTCCTCCTGCCCATGGTCCTGCCCCCGGTGGTCGGCGGGCTGGCGCTGCTGTACGCGCTCGGCCGCCGCGGCCTCGCCGGCCAGTGGCTCGACCGCTGGCTCGGCGTCACCCTGCCGTTCACGACCGCCGGCGCGGTCGTGGCCGCCACGTTCGTGGCCCTCCCGTTCCTGGTGGTGACGGTGGAGGGCGGGCTGCGCTCGCTCGACCCCCGCTACGAGGACGCCGCCGCCACCCTCGGCGCCGGGCGGTGGACCGTGCTCCGCCGGGTGACCCTGCCGATGGTGGCGCCGTCCCTCGCCGCCGGCGCCGCCCTCGCCTGGGCCAGGGCGCTCGGCGAGTTCGGGGCGACGATCACCTTCGCCGGCAACGCCCCCGGCCGGACGAGGACGATGCCGATCGAGGTCTACCTGCTCCGGGAGGGCAGCGACCGGGGCGGCGCCGTGGCGCTCAGCCTGGTGATGGTGGCCGTCTCCCTCGCCGTGCTCGCCCTGCTGCGGGACCGGTGGTTCCCGTCGACGGGCTGACCGCCGCCGTCCGCCTCCGGCTCGGCGCCCTCGACCTGGACGTCGACCTCGAGGCGCCGGCCGGCGCCGTCGTCGCCGTCGTCGGCCCGAACGGGGCCGGGAAGACGACCCTGCTCCGGGCCCTGGCCGGCCTGGTGCCGCTGGCCGCCGGCCGGGTGGCGGTGGACGGCGAGGTGCTCGACGACCGGGCGACCGGGGTGTGGGTGCCGCCCGAGCGCCGGCCGGTCGGCGTCGTGTTCCAGGACTCGCTGCTGTTCCCCCACCTCTCGGCCCTCGACAACGTGGCCTTCGGCCTCCGCTGCCGGGGCCGGCGCCGGCGGGAGGCGAGGGCGGCCGCGCTCGGCTGGCTCGACCGCTTCGGGCTCGGGGCGGTGGCCGGCCTGCGGCCCCGGGCGCTCTCCGGCGGGCAGGCCCAGCGGGTGGCGCTGGCCAGGGCCCTCGCCGTCGAGCCCCGCCTGCTGCTGCTGGACGAGCCGTTGGCCGCCGCCGACCCGGCCGCCCGGCCCGAGCTGCGCCGGGAGGTGCGCCGCCACCTCGCCGCCTTCCCCGGCGCCCGCCTGCTCGTCACCCACGACCCGGTCGAGGCGCTCGTGCTGGCCGACCGCCTGGTCGTGCTGGAGGGCGGCCGGGTCGTGCAGGCCGGCACCCCGGGCGAGGTCAGCCGCCGGCCCCGATCGACCTTCGCCGCCCGCCTGGTCGGCCGCAACCTGTTCCGGGGCACGGCCGGCGCCGGCGGCCGCGAGGTGGTGCTGCCCGGCGGGGCCCTGCTGGTGCCGGCCGAGCCGGCCGCCGGCGAGGTGTTCGCGGCGGTCGCCCCGTCGGCGGTGGCGCTGCACGCCGCGCCCCCGGCCGGCAGCCCCCGCAACGTGTGGCCCGGCACCGTCGCCGACCTCGACGTGGAGGGCGACCGGGTGCGGGTGGCGGTCGACGGGCCCGTGCCCCTCGTGGCCGAGGTGACGGCGGCCGCCGTGGCCGACCTCGGCCTCGCCCCCGGCCGCCGGGTGTGGGCGGCGGTGAAGGCGACCGAGGTCGAGGTCTACGAGGCGTGACAGGATCGCCGCCGTGCCCGACGTGCCCGAGGTGCCCGGCCTGCCCGAGGTGCCGCCCGCCGACCCGTCCGTCCTCGACGAGGCCGTGGACCTGGCCCGCCGGGCCGGCGAGCTGACCCTCGGCTGGTTCCGCTCGCCGAACCTGGTCGTCGACCGCAAGGCCAACGCCACCCCGGTGACCGCGGCCGACCGGGCCGCCGAGCGCTTCCTGCGGGAGGAGCTGGCCGGGCGCCACCCCGACGACGAGGTGATCGGCGAGGAGGAGCCGCCGACGCCGGGGACGAGCGGGCGGCGGTGGGTGATCGACCCGATCGACGGCACCAAGGCGTTCACCCACGGCGTCCCGCTCTACTGCACGCTGCTGGCGATGGACGACGAGCACGGGCCGGCCGTCGGCGTGATCCACATGCCGGCGCTGGGCGAGACGGTCTACGCCGGCCGGGGGCTCGGCTGCTTCTGCGACGGCGCCCCGGCGTCGGTCAGCAGCAGGGACCGGATGGCCGGCGCCTACCTGATGGCGAGCGGCTACGAGTACTGGGAGGAGGGCCAGCTGCTGGCGGCCAAGCGGTCGGGCCTGCAGCTGCGCACGTGGGGCGACGGCTACGGCTACGCGCTCGTCGCCACCGGGCGGGCCGAGGCCATGTTCGACCCGGTCGTCGCCGTGTGGGACGTGGCGCCCATGCTGGTCGTGATCCCCGAGGCCGGCGGCCGGTTCAGCGACCTGTCGGGGGCGGCGACGGCCGACGGCGGCAGCGGCCTGGCCACCAACGGCGCCCTCCACGACGAGGTCCTCGGCGTGCTGTCGGGGGCGTGATGGAGCTCGTCGACCTCGGCGCCGGCGGCGTCGCCTGGGTCCGGGCCTCGCTCGGGCAGGGGCGGTCGGTGTCGGCGGCCGTCCTCGGCGCCGTCGACCTGGCGGCCGGCACGGCGAGCGCGCTGGTGCCCGGCGGGACGACGCCGGAGCGGGCGTCGGCCCTCGCCACCGGCGGGCTGAGCAACGTGTACGACGCCGGCGACGGCCTCGACGCCGTGCTGGCCGATCTCGGCCCGGGCACGCTCGTCGTCGAGGAGGCGTACTCGCTCGCCACCGACTCGTGGGTGACCGGGCGCCGGCACGAGCGGGTGGCGACGACCGGCGACGTGGTCGTCCACTGGCTGGCCCTGCCGGCGCCGGGGGAGGCCGGCCGGTTCGTGCTCCGCAAGGGCGGCGGCTACCCGACGAACGCGTTCGTGGTCGCCGCCCCGCCCGCCGACCTCGGCCTGGCCCCGATGGCACACCTCGACGCCCTGCCCGCCGCCGTGGCCGCCCGGGTGGTCGCCGTCGTCGCCGCCGCCTACGACGCCGAGAGCGTCGTCGTCTGGCGCCCGGGTGCCGCCACCTAAGCTGTCGCCCCGCCGGCGGACGCCGGCGCTGGAACCGATGTTTCCGGAGGGGAACCGCCGTGGCGGAGGGGCGGCGCGATGGCGCACGAGCTGCACGCAACCCGTCTCCTCCGCCGCGAGGGCGGGTGCGACCGGGAACTGTCGGCATCGCCGTCTACGACGCCAACGTGCTCATCGGCAACGCTCCTCGCTACCTCCTCCTCGGAGTCGCGCAGGAACGGCTCGTTCAGGCAAAGTGGAGCGATCGCCTCCTCTTCGAGGTGGCCGGCGCGGCAGGCGCCCGGCAGCGGTGGGGGGCGCTGCGGTCCATCGCCGAGGACATGCACCACCACGCCGGCCTCGTGCGCGACCACACGGTCAAGGGCTACCGGCCTTGGATCGAGCGGATCGAGGGACTGAAGGACGCCAACGACCGCCATGTGCTCGCGCTCGCCATCGCGTCGGGCGCACACACCATCGTGACTGCGAACGCGCGCGACTTCCCGGCCAGCGTCCTCTCCGCGTGGGGTGTCGAGCGCGTGTCCGCGGACGGGTTCCTCCTACGGTGCTTCGAGGTGAACCCTGCGGCGCTGGTGCGTCTTCGCGACCGCTACCGCCTCGGCACGAGGAGGTTCTACGAGAGCCTGGAGGGGAGTGGCTGCGCCGGCATCGCCTCCGCGCTCGCGAAGTTCGGCACGTACTAGCGCCGACGCGCGGCAGCCTCGGTGAGGCTGCCGAGTCGCTCACGACGAGAGGCGTCGTCCGCTCGACGGAACGCCAGGACATCGCGTACGGCGATGTAGCGCCGGTTGCCGACGAGCCGAAACGGCATCGCGTTGCGTTCGAGCAACTTGATCACGTAGGGCCGCGACACGTTGAGCAGATCGGCTGCCTGCTGTGTCGTCAATTCGAGCTCGTCCGGCACGACCGTCACCGTTCGGCCCCACCCCGTCTCGTCGAGGATCTCGACCAGATGCTCGAGCACGCGTCTCGCGAGGTCGACCGTGAGCGCTGCATCGTCGTCCTCGACCCGGCACCGCACCATCGAGCTGTTGCTTCTCCGGAGCCACGCGCCGAGAAGGTCGGCGGCGTGCGCGGCGCCCATGGCGGCATCCACGCGGTACTTGACGTCGTCGTTCACGTTCGAATCCCGCCGCTGGTCAGAACCGACACAGGACCTCCCACCCTACGCCCCGTTTCGAATATTCGCAAGACCCACTGTACGCCCTTGTCGACGTCAGGAGGCGGCATTCCAGCGCCCGGCGGCCGGCTAGAGCCCCCAGGCCCGGCCGCGGGTCGGGGTGATGCGGATGGCCGTGGCGTAGTCCGCGGCGAAGCCGGCCGGGTCGGTGCCGAGGCCGGCGATGCCGGCGGCGTACTTCTCGACGTAGGCCGGCACCTCGTGGGCCGACGGGGCCGACCCGTCGACCTCGGCTAGGCCCTCGACGGTGACGACGTCGCCGCCCCGCCGGTCGCCCTCCAGGTGCAGCGACACGCCGGGGTTGGCGGCGAGCGCCCGCACCTTGGCCGCCGTCGGGCGGCTGTAGACGAGGAACGTCGAGCCGTCCCACACGAACCACACCGGCGACGACCGGGGGATCCCGTCCCGGCCGACGGTCGTCAGCCAGGCGATCTCGTCGGTGCGGAGGCGCTCGTCGGCCCGGGCGCCGGTCGGCGTGGCGGTGTCGAACAGCATCAGACGGGGAGGTCGTCCTGGCCGAGGGCCCCGTCGATGGCGGCGAGGGTGTCGTCGTCGAGGGTGACCCCCGACGCGGCGACGTTGTCGTCCACCTGCTCCGGCCGGCTGGCGCCGACGATGGCCGACGCCACGTTCGGCACCCGCAGCACCCAGGCCAGGGCCAGCTGGGCGAGGGTGAGGCCGGCGCCGTCGGCGATCGGGCGGAGCTTCTCGACGATCGTCAGGTTGGCCTCGTTCAGCAGGTCGCCCATCATCCCGCCCATCTGCTCCGACGCCGCGCGCGAGTCCGGCGGCGGCGCCTCGCCCGGCCGGTACTTGCCGGTGAGCACCCCCTGGGCGAGCGGCGACCACACGATCTGGCCGATGCCGTTGGCCTCGCACACCGGGATCACGTCGTCCTCGATCCGCCGCCACAGCATCGAGTACTGCGGCTGGCTCGACACGAACGGCTCGAAGCCCCGCTCGGCGGCCAGGTCGACCGACGCCTGGACCTGGTCGGCCGTCCACTCGCTGAACCCGAGCCAGCGCACCTTGCCCTGGCGCACGGCCTCGGTGAGCGCCTCCATCGTCTCCTCGAGCGGGGTGTCCCGGTCGTAGCGGTGGCACTGGTAGAGGTCGACGTGGTCGGTGCGCAGCCGCTGGAGCGAGGCGTCGAGCTGCTTGCGGACCTGGTCGGCCGACAGCCCCCGGTCGCTCCTCGACATCGGGAAGTAGAGCTTCGTCGCCAGCACGTAGCTGTCCCGGTCGACGCCGGACAGGACCTCGCCGAGGAAGCTCTCGGCCGCGCCCCGCCCGTACACGTTGGCGGTGTCGATGAAGTTGACGCCGACGTCGAGCGCCCGCCGGACGCAGGCCTCGGCCCGATCGCGCTCCACGCCGACGCCGTAGGTCAGCCAGGAGCCGAGGGAGATGGTCGACACGGACAGGTCGCTCTTGCCGAGCTGGCGGTACTCCATGGCCGCCTGCCTACCCGGCGGCCCCGGGCGCTACCGCACGGGCGCGGGCCGGCGTCCGGCCGAGCTTTACGCCGGCTTTCGGCCCGGTCGGGGACGATGCCGGCGCACCGCGGCCGAGGCCGGCCCGGCCGGGAGGGGACGCCCGCCCGGGCCGGCCGACGCCTTTACGGCACCTTGACGCCCCACCACCTACGCTTCGGCGCTGCGGGAGGGACCGATGCGCGTGCTGGTCGTGGAGGACGAGGAGGCGCTCGCCTCGAGCATCGCGAGGGGGCTGCGCCGCGAGGGGTTCGCCGTCGACGTCGTCGGCGACGGGCCGGCCGCGCTCGAGAAGGTGGGCGTGAACCGCTACGACGTGCTCGTGCTCGACCGCAACCTCCCCGGCCGCTCGGGCGACAGCGTGTGCCGCGAGGTGGCCGGCACCGGTGACGCCCGCATCCTCATGTTGACGGCGGCGGCGAGCGTGGAGGAGCGGGTGCAGGGCCTCGCCCTCGGCGCCGACGACTACCTCCCGAAGCCGTTCGCCTTCGCCGAGCTGGTCGCCAGGGTGCGGGCCCTCGGCCGGCGGACGACCCCGGCCCTGCCCGTCGTCCTCGAGTGCGGCGACCTCGCCCTCGACCCGGCCCGCCGGCACGTGACGAGGGCGGGTCGCCGCCTCGACCTGACCAACAAGGAGTTCGGCGTGCTCGAGGCGCTGATGGCGGCGAGGGGCGCCGTGATCAGCGTGGAGGCGCTGCTCGAGCGGGTGTGGGACGAGCACACCGACCCCTTCACGAACACCGTCCGGGTGACCGTGATGAACCTGCGCCGCAAGCTCGGCGACCCGCCGGTCATCGAGACGATCGTCGGCGCCGGCTACCAGCTGCCGTGCCCGGCGTGACCCGGCGCCATCGCGGCCGGCCGGGGCGGCGGTCGGCCCGCCTGCGGCTCACCCTCTGGTACGGCGGGCTGGCCGTGGCCACCGGCGCCGTGCTGCTCGCCGTCAACTACCTGCTCGTGCGGCGCAGCCTGACGTCGGACCCCGGCGACGTGCGGGCGGCCATCGAGGCGAGGGTCGACGCGCCGGTGCGGGAGGTGCCGAGCGAGGAGATCGGCGAGCCCCACGACGGCCCGGTGCCCGACGGCCTGCCGGCCCGGGTGTTCAAGGTGCAGGAGCCGTCCTCGGGCGCAGGGACGACCGACCCCCAGCCGACCGTCTACGTGCCCTTGGAGGTCCAGCAGGGCGCGGTCGACGAGGCCCTCCACCGCCTGCTCGTCCAGTCCGTGCTCGCCATGTCGGCCATGGCCCTCGCCTCCCTCGGCATCGGGTGGCTGATGGCCGGCCGGGCCCTGCGCCCGGTGCGGCGGATCACGGCGACGGCCAGGCGCCTGTCGGAGACGACCCTGCACGAGCGCATCGCCCTCGACGGCCCGCACGACGAGCTGCGGGAGCTGGCCGACACGTTCGACGCCATGCTGGCCCGCCTCGACCGGGCCTTCTCGGCCCAGCGGGACTTCGTCGCCAACGCCGCCCACGAGCTGCTCACCCCGCTCGCCATCATCCGCACCGAGGTCGACGTCACCCTGGCCGACCCGGCGGCGTCGGCCGAGGACCTGCGGGCCATGGCCGCCGTCGTCCAGGACGCCACCGAGCGCAGCGAGCAGCTGGTGTCCGCCCTGCTCACCCTGGCCATGTCGGGCGGCCGCCTGGAGTGCGAGCCGGTGGACCTGGCCCGCCTGGTCGCGGCCGAGCTCGGGCGGACGAGGGAGTCGGCCGCCCGCCGCGGGATCTCGATCCGCTGCTCGGTGGGGCCGGCGGTGCTCGTCGGCGACCTGGCGCTGCTCCGCCCGCTCGTGCGCAACCTGCTGGAGAACGCCGTGCGCCACAACGTGGACGGCGGCTGGCTGTCGGTCCACGGCGCGGTGAAGGGCCGGGTGGTGGAGCTCGTGGTGGCCAACAGCGGCGCCGTGCTGCCGGCCGACGAGGCGCCGCTGCTGTTCCGGCGCTTCCACCGGGTCGACCGGTCGCGCAGCCGGACGACCGGCGGGTTCGGCCTCGGCCTGTCGATCGTGGAGGCCGTCGTCGACGCCCACGGGGGGTCGGTGGCGGCCAGGGCCCTGCCCCAGGGCGGGCTGGAGCTCACCGTGCGCCTGCCCGGCGCCGGGCGGGCCGCGACCGGGTCGCTCAGGGCGGCCGCGTCGCCCGTTCGCTGACGCCCCCTTAGGCTCAGCCCCCGATGGCACGCGTCCGCGCCCCCGAGCTGACGGCCACCGGCGGGTGGATCGGCACCGGCGGGCAGGAGCTGCGCCTGGCCGACCTGCGGGGCAAGGTCGTCGTCCTCGACTTCTGGACGTCGTGCTGCGCCAACTGCTGGCACGTCCTCGACGAGCTGCGGGCCATCGAGGCCGCCTTCCCCGACGAGGTGGTCGTCGTCGGCGTCCACTCGCCGAAGTTCCCCCACGAGCGCGAGCACGAGACCGTCGTCGCCGCCGTCGAGCGCCTCGGCGTCGACCACCCGGTGATCGACGACCGCGACCTGCGCCTCTGGCACGAGTACGCGGCGAAGGCGTGGCCGACCCTGGTCGTCGTCGACCCCGAGGGCTACGTGGTCGCCCACGCCGCCGGCGAGGGGCACGGCCCGGCGCTCGCCGCCCGCATCCGGGAGATCGTGGACGACGCCGAGCGGCGGGGCGTGCTGCGCCCGGGGCCGTCGCCGCTCGTGCGCGATGAGCCGGAGGCGACCGACCTCCGCTTCCCGTCCGGGCTCGCCGCCCTCGACGGGCACCTCGTCGTGTGCGACACCGGGCACCGCCGCCTCGCGGTGGTCGAGCCGGAGAGCGGGCGGGTGGTGCGGTCGATCCCCGGCGGGTGGGCCGAGCCCCAGGGCGTCGCCGCCCTCCCCCGCGAGGTGGCGACGGTGATCGGGTGGGACCTGCTCGTCGCCGACACGGCCGGCCACCGCGTCTGGGGGGTCGACCTCGCCACCGGGGTGGCCAAGCCCCTCGCCGGCACCGGCCGCCAGCTCGGCCGGCCCGTGCCGGTCGGCACCGAGCCGACCCCGGCCGCCGGCACCGACCTGTCGAGCCCGTGGGACGTCGTGTGGTGGCCGGCGGCCGCCGTCGCCCTCGTGTCCATGGCCGGCGTCCACCAGCTGTGGGCCTTCGACCCCGTGCGGGACACGGTCGCGCCGGTGGCCGGCACCGGCGGCGAGGGGCTGCACGACGGGCCGCTGGCCGAGGCGTGGATGGCCCAGCCGAGCGGCGTGGCCGTCGACGAGCGGGGCACCCGGGTGTGGTTCGCGGACGCCGAGACGTCGGCCCTGCGCCGTATGGTCGGCGGCCTGGTCGGCACGGTGGTGGGCACCGGCCTGTTCGACTTCGGGCACGTCGACGGCGAGATCGCCGAGGCCCGCCTCCAGCACCCCCTGGACGTCGCCGTGCTGCCCGGCGGGGCCATCGCCGTAGCCGACACCTACAACGGCGCCGTCCGCCGCTACGACCCCTC
>DASWMK010000143.1 GCA_036399815.1 Acidimicrobiales bacterium | reverse complement strand
GCCGTCGTCGCCGTCGCCGGCGCCCGCGCCCGGCTCGACGCCGTCGCCGTGGTCGTGGGGGCGTCGCTCGGGCTGGTGGTCGACGACCTCCGCGAGCGGCTCATGCTCGGCGACGCCGGCGCCAACGCCCTCGGCGGGGCGGTCGGCCTCGGCGTCGTCGTCGCCGCCGGCGCCGGCGGGCGGTGGGCGACCCTGGCCGGCGTGGCGGCGCTGAACCTGGCCAGCGAGGTCGTCTCGTTCAGCCGGGTGATCGACCGGTTCGCGCCGCTGCGGGCGCTCGACCGGGCCGGGCGACTGCCATCCACCCGCGACGGCGGGGCGCCGCGGTAGGTTGGGATCCCGTTGAGCGCCACGGTCGCACCGAGGAGGCCAGCGGGATGAGCGCCCGGACCAAGCACATCTTCGTCACCGGCGGGGTGGCGAGCTCACTCGGGAAGGGCCTCACCGCCTCCTCGCTGGGCCGCCTCCTCACCGCCCGCGGGCTGCGGGTGAAGCTCCAGAAGCTGGACCCGTACATCAACGTCGACCCCGGCACGATGAACCCGTTCGAGCACGGCGAGGTGTTCGTCACCGACGACGGCGGCGAGACCGACCTCGACCTCGGGCACTACGAGCGGTTCACCGACGTCGCCCTCTCCCGCGACTCCAACGCCACGACCGGGTCGATCTACCAGGCCGTCCTGAACGCCGAGCGCCGGGGCGACTACCTCGGCCGCACCGTGCAGGTCATCCCCCACATCACCGACGAGATCAAGCGCCGCATCACGAGGCTCGACGACGACGAGACCGACGTGGTCATCACCGAGATCGGCGGCACCGTCGGCGACATCGAGATCCTTCCGTTCCTCGAGGCCATCCGGCAGTTCCGCCTCGACGTCGGCCGGGACAACGTCTGCTACGTCCACGTCACGCTCGTGCCGGGGATCGGCCCGTCGGGCGAGCAGAAGACCAAGCCCACCCAGCACTCGGTGACCGACCTGCGCAGCCGGGGCATCCAGCCCGACGCCATCGTCTGCCGGTCGTCCACGCCGATCTCCGACGCCCTGAAGCGCAAGATCTCCGACCTGTGCGACGTGCCCTTCGACGCCGTCGTCAACGCCGCCGACGCCTCGAACATCTACGAGATCCCGCTCGTCCTCCACGAGGAGGGCCTGGACACGGCCGTCTGCCGGCTCCTCGGGTTCGCCGACCGGCGCTGCGACCTGTCCGAGTGGGAGGCGCTCGTCCGGCGCATGGAGGCGGCCACCCGGCGGGTGCGGATCGGCATCGTCGGCAAGTACGTCAGCCTGCCGGACGCCTACCTCTCCGTCGTCGAGGCGCTCCGCCACGGCGGCTTCCACCACGGCGCCAGGGTCGACATCGACTGGGTGCAGGCCGAGGACGTGGAGGGGCTGCTGGCCGAGGGCCGGCTGCGGGACCTCGACGGGATCGTGATCCCCGGCGGCTTCGGGTCGAGGGGCATCGAGGGGAAGATCGCCGCCGCCGCGTGGGCGAGGGAACACGGGGTGCCGTGCCTCGGCCTCTGCCTCGGCATGCAGGTGATGACCATCGACTTCGCCCGCAACGTGCTCGGCCTGGGCGGGGCCAACTCGAGCGAGTTCGACCCGCACGCCCCGCACAAGGTGATCGACCTCATGGAGACCCAGCGGGGAGTCACCGACCTCGGCGGCACCATGCGGCTCGGGGCCTACGTGGCCGAGCTGGAGCCCGGGTCGCAGGTGGCCGGCATCTACGGGAGGACCGTCGTGTCCGAGCGCCACCGCCACCGCTACGAGTTCAACCCCGCCTACCGCAACCGCTTCGTCGCCGCCGGGCTGCGGTGCTCCGGGTCGTCGCCCGACGGGCGCCTCGTCGAGTTCGTCGAGCTCGTCGGCCACCCGTTCTGGGTCGGCACCCAGGCCCACCCGGAGTTCAAGAGCCGCCCCAACCGGCCCCACCCGCTGTTCCGGGACCTCGTGGCCGCCGCCCTGGAGCGGGCCGAGGGCCGCAAGCCGCCGCTGTTCGACGTCGACGTCGTGCCCGAGCCGGCCGTCCCCGTCGCCTGAGGGTGGGGGGCTTCCGGCAGGTCGACGAGCGCGAGGTCTGGCGGGGGCACGTCGTCACCGTCGTCGAGGGCACGTTCGAGGCGCCCGACGGCGAGCGCTTCGAGCGGGAGGTGGTGCGCCACCCGGGCGCCGTCTCCGTCGTCGCGGTCGAGGACGGGTCGGCCGTGCTCGTGCGGCAGTACCGGGCGGCGATCGACCGGCTGCTGCTCGAGATCCCGGCCGGCAAGGTCGACGCCGACGACGGCGACCCCGAGTCGACCGCCCACCGGGAGCTGGCCGAGGAGGTCGGGCTGCGGGCCGGCCGGCTGACCCGGCTGTGCGAGTTCTTCAACACCCCCGGCTTCTGCGACGAGCACGCGCACGTGTTCCTGGCCGAGGACCTGTCGTCGGTCGGCACCGACCTCCAGGGGGTGGAGGAGCAGCACATGACCGTCGAGCGGGTGCCGCTCGCCGACGTGCCGGCGAGGATCGCGGCCGGCGACATCGTCGACGCCAAGACGATCATCGGCCTGCTGCTGGCCCGTGAGCGCCTCGGCGTCCGCTGACCCGCCGCCGCCCCTGCCCCTCGAGGCCGAGGAGTTCCTCTCCTGGCTGGCCGCCGAGCGGGGGCGGTCGCCGTCCACCCTCGCCGCCTACCGCCGTGACCTCCGCGCCTACTGGGCCCACCTGGTCGCCGCCGGGCTGGGCCTCGACGACGTGGACGAGCCGGTCGTCACCGGGTACGTCGCCCGGCTGCGGGCCGAGGGCCGGGCGCCGGCCAGCGTCGCCCGGGCGACCGTCGCCGTGCGCTCGCTGCACCGGTTCCTCGCCGAGGAGGGGCTGACCGGGAGCGACCCCGGCGCGGACGTCGCCACCCCTCGCGTGCCCGCCGGGCTCCCGAAGGCGCTGTCCGAGGACGAGGTGGGGGCGCTGATCGCCGCGGTAGTCGGCGACGGCGCCGTCGCCCGGCGGGACCGGGCCATCCTCGAGGTCCTGTACGGGACCGGGCTGCGCATCTCGGAGCTGGTCGGCCTGTCGCTCGCCGACGTCGACCTCGGCGCCGCGCTGCTGCGGGCCTTCGGGAAGGGGTCGAAGGAGCGGGTCGTCCCCCTCGGTCGCATGGCGCGCGAGGCGCTCGCCGCCTGGCTCGGCCCGGGCGGCCGGCCCGAGCTGGTCCCCGGGCGCTGGGCCCGGCGGGGGGACGCGGAGGCCGTCTTCCTGAACGCGAGGGGTGGCCGGCTGACCCGCCAGGGGGCCTGGGGGGTGGTGCGCAAGCACGGCCGCCGGGTCGGGCTGGACGACCGCCTGACCCCCCACGTGCTGCGCCACTCGTGCGCCACCCACCTGCTCGACCACGGGGCCGACGTGCGGGCCGTGCAGGAGCTGCTCGGCCACGCGTCCATCTCGACGACGCAGGTGTACACGATGGTGTCGACCGAGCGGCTGTGGCAGGTGTACGAACGGTCCCACCCCCGCGCCCGTCGGCGCTAGCCTGGTCCGCCATGCAGGAACAGGTCGTCGCCACCCTGCGCGCCTCCCTGGAGGAGGAGCGCGAGTCGCTGCGGCGCCAGCTGCAGGAGCTGGTGCCGGAGGGGCGCGGCTTCCTGACCTTCGACGAGAACTTCGCCGACTCCGGCCAGGTGGCCGCCGAGCAGGGCGAGGTCAAGGTGCTCGTCAACTCGCTGCGTGACCAGCTGGTCGAGGTCGAGCGGGCGCTCGGCAAGATCGACGGCGGCTCGTACGGCCGCTGCGAGGTGTGCGGCCGGGACATCGCCGAGCCCCGCCTCGAGGCCATGCCGGCCACCCGCTTCTGCATCGACCACGCCTGAGCCCCGCCGGTGAGCGGGCGGCGACTCCGCCGGGCGGGCGGCGGCCCGTAGCCTCGGGGTGGTGAGCACGACCACCGTCCTGCTGATCGCCGTGCTGGTGCCGTCGGTGATCCTGCACGAGGTGGCGCACGGAGTGGTCGCCCTCGGCTTCGGCGACGACACCGCCAAGCGGGCCGGCCGCCTCACGCTCAACCCGCTGCCCCACGTCGACCCGTTCGGCACGATCCTGCTGCCCGCCCTGCTCGCCCTGTCCGGCGCCGGGGTGATCGGCTGGGCCAAGCCCGTGCCCGTCGTCCCGTCCCGCCTCCGCGACCCCCGCCGCCAGCTGCTGTGGGTCAGCCTCGCCGGACCGGCCACGAACCTGCTCCTCTCCCTCGCCGCCGCGCTCGCCCTGCGGGCCTTCGACCCGCACGGCGACGTCCGCCTCGCGCTGGTGCTCACCGGCGTCGTCAACGTGGTCCTCGCCGTGTTCAACCTGCTGCCGGTGCCGCCCTTCGACGGGTCGGCGCTGGTCGAGCGGTTCCTCCCGGCCCGCGTGCTGCCCGCCTGGCACCGGGCCAGGCGCTGGTCGATGGGGGTGGTGCTGGCCGTGATCCTGCTGGCGCCGCGCGCCCTCGACGGTGTGTTCGGCTGGGCCATCGACCGCTGGGCCGGCCTGCTCTGACGGTGGGCGGGGCGGCGCACCTCGTCCGGCGCTTCGCCGGGTCGCTCTGGCCGTTCGGCCCGCCGGCCGGCGACGACGCCTGGGCCCGCTCCCACCTCGTGGCGGGGGAGGCGGACCTGTGGGGGCGCATGTCGAGGGCCGACCGGCGGCACGCGGTCGGCGTGGCCCGGCGGGCCGCCGCCGCGCTCGGCGACCGGGCCGACCGGCCGGTGGTGGCCGCCGCCCTGCTCCACGACGTCGGCAAGGTCGAGGCCGGGCTCGGCACCTACGGCCGGGTGGTGGCCACCCTGGCCGCCATGGTCGCCGGCCGCGAGACGGCCGGCATGTGGTCCGAGGGGCGGGGCTTCACCCGCCGGGTCGGCCTCTACCTGCGCCACCCGGACATCGGCGCCGACCTCCTCGCCCTCGCCGGCAGCGACCCGGTGACGGTCGCCTGGGCGAGGGAGCACCACCTGCCGGCCGACCGGTGGAGCCTGCCGGCCGACGTCGCCGCCGCGCTGCACGCCGCCGACGACGACTGAGCCCGCTCGACCGCGCCGGCACGGGCGCCCGACGGCTCGGCCGCCTCGGCACGCGCGCCGGAAGAGGACCGAGCCGCGACTCGGGGGTCGTTCGGGCCGGCTCAGCCCCTGGGCACGAGGCCGACCGCGTCCCTGGCCCGGGCCAGGGTGGCGACCGCCACCGGCTCCGCCTTGCCCGCGCCCTTGGCCAGCATGGCGTGGACCGTCCCGGGGTCGGCGGCCAGCTCGCGGTAGCGCTCCTGCACGGGCCGCAGCAGCTCGATCACCGCGGCCGCCGTGTCGGCCTTCAGCGGGCCGTACTGCGAGTAGCCCTCGGCCACCTGCTCGGGCGTCCGGTCGGTGGCGGCGGCCAGGATCGAGAGCAGGTTCGACACCCCGGGCTTCTCCTCGGGGTCGTAGACGACCTCGGTGCCGGTGTCGGTCACCGCCCGGCGGAACTTGCGGTCGATCACGGCCGGGTCGTCCAGGATGAGCACGGTGCCCTGGGGCGAGTCGGCCGACTTCGACATCTTCGCCGTCGGCCGCTGGAGGTCCATGACCCGCGCCGCCACCCGGGGGATGGCGGCCTCGGGCACCCGGAACACGTCGCCGAAGCGGGAGTTGAAGCGGATGGCGACGTCCCGGGTCAGCTCAAGGTGCTGGCGCTGGTCGTCGCCCACCGGCACCTCGTCGGTGTCGTAGAGGAGGATGTCGGCGGCCATCAGCACCGGGTAGGTGAACAGCCCGGCCGACACGAAGTCCTGGCCCTCGCTCTTCTCCTTGAACTGGGTCATCCGCCGCAGCTCGCCGAAGCTGGCCGTGCACTCGAGCAGCCAGGCGAGCCCGGTGTGCTCGGCGACGTGGCTCTGCGCGAACAGGGTGCACACGTCGGGGTCGAGGCCGACGGCGAGGTACAGGGCGGCCGCCTCGATCGTGCGGGCCCGCAGCCGCACCGGGTCCTGGGGGACGGTCAGCGCGTGCAGGTCGACGATGCAGAAGAACGAGTCGGCCTCGTGCTGCGCGAACGCGAACCGGCGCAGCGCGCCGAGGTAGTTCCCGAGGTGCAGGTCGCCGCTCGGCTGGATGCCGGAGAACACCCGAGGCATCCGCCGATCGTAGGCGGGGCGGGGGTGCGCCACCGGCCGGGTGCCCGCTCGTACGATGGCCGCCATGGCCTACGAGGTGTCGACCCCGGTGTTCGAGGGGCCGTTCGACCTCCTGCTCCACCTGATCCTGAAGGAGCAGGTGGACCTCTACGACGTGCCCCTGGCCAGGATCGTCGACGCCTACCTGGGCGAGCTCGACCGGATCCGGCGGGAGGCGGGCGCCGTCGACCTCGAGGTCGCCACCGAGTTCCTGCTCATCGCCGCCACCCTCGTGGAGCTGAAGAGCAGCCGCCTGCTGCCCGGCGCCGACGACGTCGACCTCGACGAGGAGCTCGCCCTCTGGGAGGAGCGGGACCTCCTCCTCGCCCGCCTGCTCGAGTGCAAGACGTTCAAGGACGCGGCCCTCGCCCTCGGCCGCCTCGCCGACCGGGCCGGGCGCTCGCTGCCCCGGGTGGCCGGGCCGGACGAGCGCTTCGCCGACGTGGCCCCCGACCTGCTGGCCGGGGTGGCGCCGGCCGACCTGCGGGCCGCGTTCCTGCGGGCGGTGGCCCCGAAGCCGGCGCCCCGGGTCGACCTCGACCACGTCGCCCCGATCAGGGCGAGCGTGACCGACGCCGTCGAGGAGCTGGTGGACGAGCTGCCCCGGGTCGGCCGCATCGGGTTCCGCCGCCTGACCGCCTCGCTGGCCGCCCGCCTCGACGTGGTCGTGCGCTTCCTCGCCATCCTCGAGCTGTTCCGCCGGGGCCTCGTCGACCTCCACCAGCGGGGCTCGTTCGGCGACATCGAGATCGTCTGGGTCGGGGCCGAGGGCGACGAGGACGGCCGCCCGCTCGTGGACCTCACCACCGTGGACGCGTACGAGGGATGACCGAGCCCGAGATCGCGAGGGCCATCGAGGCGATCGTCATGGTCGCCATCGACCCCGTCGACCCCCACCTGCTGGCCCAGCTCCTCGAGGTGGCGCCGGCCCGGGTGGACGAGGCGTGCGCGGCGCTGGCCGCCGCCTACCGGGCCGAGGGCCGGGGCTTCGAGCTCGTGCGGGTGGCCGGCGGGTGGCGCTACCAGAGCGCCGGCGACCTCGCCGCCTACGTCGAGCGGTTCGCCCTCGAGGGCCAGTCGGCCCGGCTGTCGGCCGCCGCCCTCGAGACCCTCGCCATCGTCGCCTACAAGCAGCCCGTGTCCCGGGCCCAGGTCGCCGCCATCCGGGGGGTGAACGTCGACGGCGTGCTGCGCACGCTCCAGCAGCGGGGCTACGTGGAGGAGGTGGCGAGGGACAGCGGGCCGGGCCAGGCCGTCCTGTTCGGCACCACCCGGCTGTTCCTCGAGCGGCTCGGGCTCGACGGCCTGGCCGACCTCCCGCCCCTCGGCGAGTTCGTGCCCGGGCCGGACGTCGCCGAGGCGCTCGAGCACTCGCTGCGCACGCCGCCCGAGGCCGGGGCCGAGGCCGACGCCGGGAGTGCCTGAGGCCGAGGGCGAGCGCCTCCAGAAGGTCCTCGCCAGGGCCGGGCTCGGGAGCCGGCGGGTGTGCGAGGAGCTGATCGAGGCCGGCCGGGTGACCGTCGACGGCGAGGTCGCCCTCCTTGGGCGGCGGGTCGACCCCGAGCGGGCGAGGGTGGCGGTCGACGGCGTGCCCATCGGCGTCCGGCCCGACCTCGTCCACTACCTGCTGAACAAGCCGGCCGGGGTGGTGACCACGGCCGCCGACCCCCAGGGCCGGCCCACCGTCGTCCAGCTCGTGCCGGCGGAGCCGCGGGTGTTCCCGGTCGGCCGGCTGGACGCCGACACCGAGGGCCTGCTCCTCCTCACGAACGACGGCGACCTCGCCCACCGGCTCACCCACCCGTCGTTCGGCGTGGACAAGGAGTACCTGGTCGCCATCGAGGGCCGGCCGACGAGGGCGGCCGTGCGCCGGCTGCGGGAGGGGGTGGACCTGGAGGACGGGCGGACGGCGCCGGCCAGGGTCGCCCAGGTGGGGCCGTCGCTGCTGCGGATCACGATCCACGAGGGGCGGAACCGCCAGGTCCGGCGCATGTGCGAGGCCGTCGGCCACCCGGTGACCCGGCTGGTGCGCACGAGAATCGGCCCGCTGGCCGACCGCCGCCTGCCGCCCGGCGCCTGGCGCCGCCTGGAGGTCGACGAGGTCCGGGCGCTGGAGCGGGCCGCCGCCGGTGGCCCGGCCGCCGGCCGCGAGGCCCGGGGCGGCGAGGTCCCAAGCGGCGAGGCCCGAGGCGGCGAGGCCCAGAGCGGCGAGGACCGGAGCGGCGAGGCCCCGAGCGGTGACTCTCGAAGCGGGGAGGGCCGCGGCGGTGAGGCTCCGAGCGGGGAGAGCCGTGGCGGCCAGGCCCGGGGCGGCGACGGGCCGGGCACGGAGGCGGGGCGGGCGGGGCAATAGCATCGGCCGTCGTGCCCCCCGCCGTCCGAGCCCTCCGAGGGGCGACCACCGTGGACGCCGACACCCCCGAACAGGTCCGCGAGCGCGTCGTCGCGCTGCTCTCCGAGCTGATGGCCCGCAACGGCGTGGTGGAGGACGACCTGATCAGCGTGCTGTTCACGGCGACGGCCGACGTGCGCTCGATGTTCCCCGCGGAGGCGGCCCGGGCCGTCGGCTTCGGCGCCGTCCCCCTGCTCTGCGCGCAGGAGCTGGACGTGGACGGCGGCAAGCCCCGCTGCATCCGGGTGCTGATCCACCTGACGACCGAGCGGGCCAGGGACGAGCTCGAGCACGTCTACCTCGAGGGGGCGGTCGACCTGCGGCTGGACCTGGCCCAGTGACGCCGAGGGCCGCCGTCGTCGGGACCGGGCTGGTCGGCGCCTCGGTCGGCCTCGCCCTGCGCCGCCAGGGCTGGCACGTCACCGGCACCGACCGGGACGGGGCGAGGGCCGAGCGGGCCAGGGAGGTCGGGGCGGTCGACGCCGTCGGCCTCGACCCGGCCGCCGACCTCACGGTGGTCGCCACCCCGGTGGGCGCGGTCGCCGCCGAGGCCGCCGCCGCGCTGGCCAGGGGGCCGGGGGTGGTGACCGACGTCGGCGGGGTCAAGGCGCCGGTCGTCGCCGCCGTCGGCTCGCCCCGGTTCGTGGGCGGCCACCCGATGGCCGGCTCGGAGCAGGACGGGGTCGACGGGGCCAGCGCCGACCTGTTCGAGGGCGCCACCTGGGTGCTGACCCCGACGGCCGACACCGACCCCGACGCCTACGCCGCCGTCCACGCCGCCGTCACCTCGCTCGGGGCGGAGGTCGTCGCCCTCCCACCCGAGCGCCACGACGAGATCGTCGCCGTCGTCTCCCACGTGCCCCACCTGACGGCGGCGGCGCTCATGGCCCTCGCTGCCGAGGGGGCGGGGGAGGACCCGGCGCTCCTGCGCCTGGCCGCCGGCGGGTTCCGGGACATGACCAGGGTCGCCTCCGGCACGCCGGCCATCTGGCCCGACGTGTGCGGCGAGAACCGGGACGCCATCGTCGCCGCCCTCGACCGCCTCCTGGCCACCCTCGCCGACGTTCGGGCCGTGGTGGCGGCCGGCGACCGCCGGGCCCTGCTCACCGCGCTGGAACGGGCGAGGTCGGCCCGGTCGAACCTGCCGGCCCGGTGGGCCCGGCCGGCCGGCCTGGTCGAGCTGCGGGTCCCGGTGCCCGACCGGCCCGGCGTGCTGGCCGAGGTCACCACCCTGGCCACCGACCTCGGCGCCGACATCGCCGACCTCGAGATCGCCCACTCGGCCGAGGGCGACCGGGGCGTGCTGCTGCTCCTCGTCGACGGCGAGGCCGGCGCCCGCCTGCGGGACGGCCTGGCCGCCCGCGGCTACCGGGCCTCGGTCGCCCCGCTGGGGCGCCCGTGAGCGCCACCCTCACCGTCACCGGCCCGACCCCGGTCCGCGGCCGC
>DASWMK010000142.1 GCA_036399815.1 Acidimicrobiales bacterium | reverse complement strand
AGCGGAGCGTCGCCGGCCGCCCCCCGACGGGCCGGGAACCGGGTGCCGTGGCTCGTCGCGGCGGGCGTGGCGGCCGTGGTCGCCGCGCTGGTCGCCGTCCTCGCGCTGGGCGGCGGGGACGGCGGCGGCGGGGCCTTCCCGGACGAGGACGAGGCCGCCGTCCTCCGCACCCTGCCGGCCGCCTTCCAGGACAGCTGCCGGCGCGACGCCGCCGGCCCGGCCGGTGCCGTCGCCGCCCTGTCGTGCTCGATGCCCGGCGAATCGGGCGCGGCGACGGCCACGTTCGCCCGGTTCGAGTCGGCCGGCGCCCTGGAGGACGCCTACCGGCGCCTGCTCGACGAGGCCGACTTCGAGGCGTCGCCGGCCGACGACTGCGCCACCGCGGCGTACGCGGCCCACGCCTACCAGGGCACCGAGGCGTCCGGGCAGGTCTTCTGCGCCAGGGACGTGCAGCGCTACACGATCGTGTGGACCGACCCGGCCGACGGCGTGCTCGGCACCGGGGAGCGGGACGACAACGACAACGCCGCGCTGTACGCGTGGTGGTCCGACCTGGTCGGCCGGACCGACGGCGGCGGCTGACGGCGGCCGGGCCCGGGTAGTCCACGCCCTCCACGCGCCGACCGGAGGACGAGACGACGTGACCGACGCCGCAGCCGACATCGCCCGGATCGCCGAGGAGGGCCTCGGGCTCGACCGGCTGCGCCCCGGGCAGCGGGAGGCGGCCGACGCGGCCGTCGCCGGGCGGGACGTGCTCGCCGTCATGCCGACCGGCTACGGCAAGTCGGCGGTCTACAAGGTGGCGGCCGCCGCCCTCGACGGCTGCACGGTGGTGGTCTCGCCGCTCGTCGCCCTCCAGCGCGACCAGGTGGAGGGGCTGGCCGACGAGGACGTGGGCGCCGCCGCCCAGGTGAACGCCACGCTCGGGGACCGGGCCAGGCGGGAGGCGTTCGAGCGGCTGGCCACCGGCGACCTCGAGTTCGTGTTCCTCGCCCCCGAGCAGCTGGCCAGGCCGGACACGCTCGACGCCCTGCGCCGGGCCGACCTGTCGCTGTTCGTCGTCGACGAGGCCCACTGCATCAGCGCCTGGGGCCACGACTTCCGCCCGGACTACCAGCGCCTCGGCGACGTGATCGACGACCTGGGCCACCCGGTGGTGGTCGCGCTCACCGCCACCGCCGCCCCGCCGGTGCGGGCCGAGATCGTCGAGCGCCTGCACCTCCGCGACCCGGCCGTCGTCGTCAGCGGCTTCGACCGGCCCAACATCCGGCTGTCGGTCGAGCGGTTCGCCGAGGCGAGGGACAAGGACGGCGCCCTCGTCGACCGGGCCATCACGCTGGCCGCCGGCGGCCGCACCGGGATCGTGTACGTCGGCACCAGGCGCCGGGCCGAGGAGCTGGCCGACGAGATCGGCCGCCTCGGGCCGCCGGCCGCCGCCTACCACGCCGGCCTCCCCCGCCGCCGGCGCGACGAGGTCCACGACGGCTTCCTCGACGGCGGCGTCCGGGTCGTCGTCGCCACCACCGCGTTCGGGATGGGGATCGACAAGCCGGACGTGCGCTTCGTGCTGCACGGCGACGTGGCCGAGTCCCTCGACGCCTACTACCAGGAGATCGGGCGGGCCGGCCGGGACGGCGAGGAGGCCGAGGCCGTGCTCTTCTACCGGGCCGAGGACCTGTCGCTGCGCCGGTTCCTGAAGGGCGGCGCCGGCGTCCGCACCGACGACCTCGGCGAGGTGCTCGACGCGGTCGGGTCGGCCGGCGGCCCGACGACGGTCGAGGAGGTGCGCGACGAGGTCGACCTCGGCGCCCGGCGGGTCACCCAGGTGGTGAACACCCTGGCCGACGTCGGCGCGGTGGAGGTCGTCGCCGACGGCGGGCTGGTCGCGGCCGGGGACGTGCCGGTGGACGAGGTGGCCGAGGCGGTCGGGGCCAGGGAGCAGGCCCGCAAGGAGCTGGAGGCGTCGCGGATCGAGATGATGCGGGGCTACGCCGAGACCCGCACGTGCCGGCGCCGCTTCCTGCTCACCTACTTCGGCGAGGCCTACGACCGCCTGTGCGGCCACTGCGACAACTGCGAGTCGGGCGCCGCGGAGGCCTACGTGGAGGAGGACGGCACGGCCGCCTTCCCGCCCGGCATGCGGGTCGTGCACGAGGCCTGGGGGCCAGGGCAGGTGATCAGGACCGAGGCCGACACGGTCGTCGTGCTGTTCGACGAGGGCGGCTACCGCAACCTGTCGATCAGCGCCGTGCTGGCTCGCGGGCTGCTCCAGGAGGCCGGCGACTGAGCGGCGAGGCGAGGATGGAGCGGTGACGACCTCCCGCCGCCTCGCCGCCCTGGTGCTCGCCGGGCTCGTCGCCGCCGCCTGCGGGGTGCGGGGCGACGCCGGCGGCGGTGCCGGCGACGCGGCCGCCACGGTCGCCGGCATGCTCGGCCGGCTCCCGGCCGTCGAGGGGGCGGGCGGGTACGTCGTCGTCAACCTCCACGCCGTCGCGAGGGAGGCGGCCGGCCTGGCCGTGCCCGATCCGGCCGACGGGGAGGCCGTCGGCGACTACCGCAGGGCCATCGTCGCCGACCGCGAGCCGGGCGCCGGCGTGTTCCTCGCCCCCGCGGCGGTCACCGGCGCGCTGGCCCGCACCCCGGCCGAGTGGGACGCCGAGCTGGGCTTCGACCTCCTCGACGTGGACGCCGACGCCACCGCCGGGCTGCCCCCCGGGCAGGTCGAGGTCGTCGTCGGCGACGTCGACCGGAGCGACGTGGGCGCCGCCGTCGGCTCCGACCCCGTGTGGTCCGACGTGCTCCAGGAGGTCGACCACGGCGGCGCCACCTACTGGTCGTGGGGCGAGGAGGGGGCGGCCGACGTGAGCCGGATCAGCGCCACCCGCGAGGTCGGCGAGTCCCGGCGCCTGTTCGTCGAGGGCGGCGCGCTGGCGTGGACGAGGACCGACGCCGCCGTCGAGGCCACCATCGACGCCTGGCACGGCGACGCCGCCGCCCTCGCCGACGACGCCGACCTGGCCGCCCTGGCCGCGGCCCTCGACGCCGAGGGCTGCCACGCCGCGTTCCTGTCGACCGACGACGCCGCCTACGCCGCCGGCGCCGGGCCGGCCCTCCCCCGGTACGACGCCCTCGCCACCGGCGTCCGCCGGGACGGCGGCGGCACGTCCCTCGTGGTCGCCTTCCGCTACCCCGACGCGGCCGGCGCCGAGGCCGGGGCCGAGGCCCTCCGCCGGGTGGTGGCCGAGGGCCGGTCGCTCGTCACCGACCAGCCGTGGTCGGCCGTGCTCAGGGGGGCCGAGGTGCAGGCCGAAGGGCGGGTCGTGGTCGGCGTGTTCCCGACCGACCGGGGCGAGCTGTGGCACCAGGTGCCGCTCACCCGGGACACCCTGCTGGCGTGGGCGTGACGCGCAAGGAGGAGCGGCCGGCGTGCGTCGAAGCGCCGTGAACCGGATCAGGAAGCTCGCCGCCGCGCTCGCGCTGCTGGCCGCCGCGCCGGCGGCCGCCGCCGCGCCCGCCACCGCCGCCGCCCCGCGCGCCGCCGGGTCGGAGTGGATCGTCGTCCTCGAAGGGTCGCCGTCGGCCCGGTCGGCCTCGGTCGCCGCCGACCACGCCCGCCGCTTCGGCGTCGACGTCCGCTTCACCTACGCCCACGCCGTCGCCGGGTACGCGGCGACCGTCCCCGACGCCGCCCTCGCCGCCCTGCGGGCCGACCCCGCCGTCGCCGCCGTCCTCCCGAACCTGCGCCACTCGGTCGCCGGCACCCAGCGCCGCCCGGCCAGCTGGGGCCTCGACCGGGTCGACCAGCGGGCCCTGCCCCTCGACCGCACCTACACCTGGCGGGCCGACGGCGCCGGGGTGACCGCCTACGTCCTCGATACCGGCGTGTACCTCGGGCACCAGGACTTCGGCGGGCGGGCCTCGACCGGGTTCGACGCCGTCACCCCCGGCGGCTCGGCGGCGGACTGCAACGGCCACGGCACCCACGTGGCCGGGACGGTCGGGGGCCGCAAGTTCGGGGTGGCCAAGGCCGTGCGCATCGAGGCCGTCCGGGTGCTCGACTGCGGCGGCTGGGGCACGACGGCCGAGATCGTCGCCGGCGTGGACTGGGTGACCGGCGACCACGACCCGGGCGAGCCGGCCGTCGCCAACATGAGCCTGATCGGCTGGGGCGACACGGCCATCGACGCGGCCGTCAGGGCCTCGATCGCCGACGGCGTGGTCTACGCGGTCGCCGCCGGCAACGGCGACGACGCCGGCAACCCGCTCGACGCCTGCTCGTTCTCGCCGGCCCGCGTGCCCGAGGCCATCACCGTCGGGGCCACCGACCAGCGGGACGCCGCCGCCTGGTTCTCCAACCACGGCCCCTGCCTCGACTGGTACGCGCCGGGCGTGAACATCACGTCGGCCTCGATCGCCTATCCGGACGCCGACTTCACGATGAGCGGCACGTCGATGGCGACCCCCCACGTGACCGGCGCCGCCGCCCTCTACCTCCAGCGCGACCCGACGGCGACGCCCGCCGAGGTGCGCGACGGGCTGTTCCGGCGCACGACCAAGGACGTCGTCACCGACGACCACGGCACCCGCAACGACCACCTCCTGTTCACGGGGTAGGCCGCCGGACGCTTGCTCAGGATACCCCCGGGGGGTATACTGGCCGCCATGACGACCACGGTGCACGACCACCACCGGGCGGGACACGACGAGGGGCACGCCGGCCACGCCGGCCACGAGGGCCACGGCGACCACGCGGAGGTGTTCCGGCGCCGGTTCTGGTGGAGCCTGCTGCTGAGCGTCCCGGTCATCGCCACCAGCGAGATGGTCATGGAGTGGCTCGGCTACGACCTCGACCTGCCCGGCGTCGGCCTGGTCGCCCCCCTGCTCGGCACCGTCGTCTACGTGTGGGCCGGCTGGCCCTTCCTCGCCGGCGGGGTCGAGGAGGCCAGGGCCAGGCGGCCGGGGATGATGCTGCTGATCGCCATGGCGATCACCGTGGCCTTCGCCGCCTCGCTCGCCACCACGCTCGGCTGGTTCGACCTCGAGTTCTGGTGGGAGCTCGCCGCGCTGATCACGATCATGCTGCTCGGGCACTGGCAGGAGATGAAGGCGCTGGGCCAGGCCCGCTCCGCCCTCTCCGCCCTGGCCGACCTGCTGCCCGACGAGGCCGAGCGGCTGACGGCCGGCGGCACCGTCGAGGCCGTCCCCGTCCACGCCCTCGTCCCCGGCGACCTCGTCCTCGTCCGCTCGGGCGGGCGGGTGCCGGCCGACGGCACCGTGGTCGAGGGCCGGGCGGAGGTCGACGAGTCCATGGTCACCGGCGAGTCCCGGCCGGTCGGGCGGGGCCCGGGCGACCGGGTGGTGGCCGGCACCGTCGCCACCGACTCGGCCGTCCGGGTCAGGGTCGACGCCGTCGGCGAGGCCACGACCCTCGCCGGCATCCGGCGCCTGGTGGCCGAGGCGCAGTCCTCCCACAGCCGGGCCCAGGCCCTGGCCGACCGGTTCGCCGGCCTCCTCTTCCACGTCGCCGCCGGCGCCGCCGTCGTCACCTTCGCCGCCTGGCTGCTGGCCGGGGACGCCGACGCCGCCGTCGTCCGCACCGTCACCGTCCTCGTCATCGCCTGCCCCCACGCCCTCGGGCTGGCCATCCCCCTCGTCGTCTCGCTGTCGACCGGGCTGGCGGCCCGGCACGGGATCCTCGTGAAGGACCGGCTGGCCCTGGAGCGGATGCGCACGGTCGACGCCGTGCTGTTCGACAAGACCGGCACCCTCACGACCGGCGAGCACGTGGTCAGCGGGGTGGCCGGCGACGGCGTCCTGCGCCTGGCCGGCGCCGTCGAGGCCGACAGCGAGCACCCGCTGGCCCGGGCCATCGTCGCCGCCGCCAGGGCCGAGGGCCCCGTGCCGATGGCCACCGACTTCCGCTCGATCACCGGGCGGGGGGTCGAGGCCGTCGTGGACGGCCGGGCGTACGCCGTCGGCGGCCCCGCCCTCCTGCGCGAGCGGGGGCTGGCCGAGCCCGAGTGGCTCAGGGCCACCGCCGACCCGTGGCGGGCCCGGGGCGCGGCCGTCCTCCACCTGGTGGCCGGCGACGAGGTCGCCGGCGCCCTCGCCCTCGAGGACCGGGTGCGCCCCGAGGCGACCGAGGCGGTGGCCGAGCTGCGCCGGTCGGGGCGCCGGGTCGTGATGATCACCGGCGACGCCCGGCAGGTGGCCGAGGCCGTCGGCCGGGAGGTCGGGGTGGACGAGGTGATGGCCGAGGTGCTGCCCGAGGACAAGGACGCCAAGGTGGCCGAGCTCCAGGCCAGGGGGCTGACCGTGGCCATGGTCGGCGACGGCGTGAACGACGCGCCGGCGCTCGCCCGGGCCGACGTGGGCATCGCCATCGGCGCCGGCACCGACGTCGCCATCGAGTCGGCCGGGGTCGTCCTCGCCTCGAGCGACCCGAGGGCCGTCGCCTCGGTCGTCCGCCTCTCGCGGGCCAGCTACCGCAAGATGCTCCAGAACCTGGCCTGGGCGGCCGGGTACAACGTGCTCGCCATCCCGCTGGCCGCCGGCGCCCTGGCCTGGGCCGGGATCACCCTCGCCCCCGCCGTCGGCGCCGTGCTGATGAGCGCCTCCACCATCGTCGTGGCCCTGAACGCCCAGCTCCTCCGGCGGGTGCGCTTGGGTTAGCCCGGCGGGGACCGGGCAGGTCCGCGCCATGGCGAGACCGTCGCAGCGAGCCGGCCGGGGGCTGGCGAGGACCATGGCCTGGTTCAGCGTCGCCCTCGGCGTCCCCCAGGTCGTGGCCCCCGGGCGGGTGGCCCGGTTCGTCGGCGTGGCCGACACGAAGGGCACCCGGGCGCTCGTGCGGGCCGTCGGCGTGCGCGAGCTCACCGGCGCGCTGGGCCTGGCCGGGCGGTCCCGGCCGCCGGCGTGGATGGGGGCGCGGGTGGCCGGCGACGCCATGGACCTCGCCGCCCTCGGGCTCGCCCTGCGGGACGGCGGCAACGACCGGGGCCGCCTCCGGGCGGCGACCGCGGCCGTCGCCGGGGTCACGGTGCTCGACGTGGTCGGCGCCCGCCGCCGGGCGAGGGCGTCGGGCCGCTCGGCCGGCGACGGGGCCCTGCAGGGCTGGGCCGCCGTCACCGTCAACCGGTCGCCCGAGGAGGCCTACCGGTTCTGGCGGGACCTCGAGCGGCTGCCGTCGTTCATGGACCACCTGCGCTCGGTGACGGTGGACGGCGACGGCCGCTCCCACTGGGTGGCCAACGCCCCCGCCGGGCGCACGGTCGAGTGGGACGCCGAGCTGGTCGAGGACCGGCCCGGCGAGGTCATCGCCTGGCGGTCCGTCGGGCGGTCCAGGGTGCAGACGACGGGCTCGGTGCGGTTCGCGCCCGCGCCGGGCGGCCGGGGCACCGAGGTGACCGTCGAGATCACGTACTCGCCGCCGGCCGGCGCGCTCGGCGCGGCGGTGGCCAAGCTGTTCGGCGAGGAGCCGCTCCAGCAGGTGAAGGACGACCTCCGCCGGTTCAAGCAGGTGCTGGAGACCGGCGAGGTCGTGCGGTCCGACGGCAGCCCGGACGGGTCGCGGTCGCTGCGCCAGGTGCACCAGCGACCGGCCCAGCCGGTGGGAGGGAGCGGACGATGAAGGCCACCTGCTGGATGGGCGCGCTGCGGGTCGAGGTGCGCGACGTCCCGGACCCGACGATCCTGAACGACCGGGACGCCATCGTCCGCGTCACGTCCACCGCCATCTGCGGGTCCGACCTCCACCTCTACGACGGCTACGTGCCGACCATGGAGAAGGGCGACATCCTCGGCCACGAGTTCATGGGCGAGGTCGTCGAGGTCGGCAAGGGCGTCGGCAACCTCGACGTCGGCGACCGCGTGGTCGTCCCGTTCCCGATCGCCTGCGGCAACTGCTGGCCGTGCCGCCAGGGCGCCACGTCGCTGTGCGAGAACTCGAACCCCAACGCGGGCATGGCCGACAAGCTGTGGGGCCACTCCCCCTGCGGCATCTTCGGCTACTCCCACCTGCTCGGCGGCTTCGCCGGCGGCCAGGCCGAGTACGTCAGGGTGCCCTTCGCCGACATCGGGCCGCTGAAGGTCGACCCCGACCTCTCCGACGAGCAGGTGCTGTTCCTCTCCGACGTGTTCCCCACCGGCTACATGGGCGCGGAGATGTGCGACATCCAGCCCGGCGACACGGTGGCCGTGTGGGGCGCCGGCGCCGTCGGCCTGTTCGCCATGGCCAGCGCGTTCATGCTCGGCGCCCACCGGGTGATCGCCGTCGACCGCTTCGGGTACCGGCTCGACAAGGCGAGCGAGATCGGCGCGGAGACCATCGACTACGAGGACGTCGACGTCGCCGACGCGCTGGCCGAGATGACCGGCGGCCGGGGCCCGGACGCGGCGATCGACGCCGTCGGCATGGAGGCCCACCACGCCTCCGGCCCGATCGAGGCCTACGACAAGGTGAAGCAGGCGGCCCGGCTGGAGACCGAGCGCCCGCACGCCCTCCGCCAGGCGATCACGAGCGTCCGCAACGGCGGCACCGTCTCGGTCGTCGGCGTGTACGGCGGCTTCGTCGACAAGTTCCCGATGGGGTCGATCGTGAACCGGTCGATCACGCTGCGGTCGGGCCAGTGCCACGTCCACCGCTACCTCCGGCCCCTCCTCGCCCGCATCCGCAACGGCGAGATCGACCCCCGCTTCGTGATCTCCCACCGGCTGCGCCTCGCGGACGCGCCCCACGGCTACGACATCTTCAAGCACAAGCAGGACGACTGCCTGAAGATCGTCCTCACTCCGTAGGGCGCGGCTTCTTCGCCCGGCTCGGCGCGACGCGGGCCGGCTCGCCCGGCATCTTCGGGTAGACGGGCGGCCACGGCGCGTCCCGGAGCCCGCTCGCCATGTCCCGCTCGTGCAGCTCGAGGAGGGGCTCGAGGGACTGCGGGGTGGCGGCCATCGGCGCCCACGGGTCGCCCTGTTCGGCCACCCTGGGCGGCACCGTCGCCATCGTGAACCGGTCGGGGTGGACCTCGGCCAGCTCGTCCCAGGCGAACGGGGTGGACACCTGGGCCCCGGGCCTGGCCCGCACGCACCAGGCGCCGAACACGGTCTTGTGGGGCGCGTTCTGGTTGAAGTCGACGAACACCCGCCGGCCCCGCTCCTCCTTCCACCACGCCGCGGTGATCAGGTCCGGCCGGCGGCGCTCGAGCTCGCGGGCCACGGCGACGGCGGCGGCCCGCACGTCGTAGGACGACCACCGGTGCTGGAGCCGCACGTACACGTGGATGCCCCGGTTGCCGGTCGTCTTCGGCATGCCGACGACGCCGACCTCGTCGAACAGCGCCCGCACCTCGCGGGCGGCCTCCTGCACCATCGGGAAGGTGACGCCCGGCGTGGGGTCGAGGTCGACGCGCAGCTCGTCGGCGTGGTCCGGGTCGGCCGCCGTCGTCGGCCACACGTGGAACCCGAGGCAGCCGAGGTTCACCGCCCAGATCACGTGGGCGAGGTCGGCGGCGACGAGCGCCCGGGAGGTGGTGCCGTTCGGGGTGCTGACGATCGTCGTCTCGAGCCACTCCGGGCGCGAGTCGGGCACCCGCTTCTGGAAGAACGACGAGCCGCCGGCCCCGTTCGGGAAGCGCTGGAGCAGCACGGGCCGGCCGCCCATGGCCGCCATCAGCGGGCCCTCGACGGCCTGGTAGAAGCGGACGAGGTCGAGCTTGGTGTCGCCCCGCTCGGCGAAGAACACCTTCTCCGGCGAGGTCACCACCACCTCGCGCCCGGCTGCCTCGACCACGACGCCGTCGCCGCTCATCGTCCGGACCGTAGCGCCATGATGGGGCGGTGGAACGACCGCCGATCACGGACTGGGCGACCGACTTCGACCACACCCACCCCGACTACGCGGCCCGCGCCCCCGAGATCTGGGACGAGCTGCGGGAGCGGTGCCCGGTCGCCCACTCCGACCGCTTCGGCGGGGTCTGGCTGCCGACCCGCCACGCGGACGTGGCCGAGATCGCCCACGACACCGAGCACTTCAGCTCCGAGGGCGTGATCGTCACGGGGTGGAAGCCGGAGGGCCTGGCGCCGGTCGGCTACGCGCCGCCCATCACCTCCGACCCGCCGTTTCACGCCACGGCCAGGCGCCTGCTGCTGCCGGCGTTCTCCCCGAAGGAGATCGCGAGGTGGGAGCCGGCGGCCAGGGCGGCGTGCCGGGAGCTGCTCGACGACCTGCTGGCCGGCGACGGCGACGTGGTCGACGCCGCCGCCCAGTACGCGCAGCACATCCCCGTGCGGGTGATCGCCGAGATGCTCGGCGTGCCCCGCGAGGACGGCGACCGGTTCCGGGTGTTCATCCACCGGATCATGGAGACGCCGGGCGAGGGCATCGAGGGCCTCGTCTACGAGGACACGCTGGACTGGTACCTCACCCGGGTCATCGACGACCACCGGGCCACGCCGCGCGACGACCTCATCGGTTTCCTGCTGAACGCGGAGATGGACGGGCGGCCCCTGTCCACCGAGCACATCAGGGGCACCATCGGTCTGCTGCTGATCGCCGGCATCGACACCACGTGGTCGGCCATCGGGGCCAGCCTGTGGCACCTGGCCGGGCACCCGGAGGACCGGGAGCGGATCTGCCGCGACCCGTCGGTGCTGCCGTTCGCCGTCGAGGAGCTGCTGCGGTTCTACGCGCCGGTGACGATGGCCCGCATCGTGGCCGAGGACGTGGAGCTCGGCGGCGAGTGCCTGCGGCCGAGGGACTGGGTGCTGGTGCCGTTCCCGGCCGCCAACCGGGACCCGGACGCGTTCGAGCGGGCCGGGCAGTTCGTGGTCGACCGGGCGAGGAACCGCCACGTCACGTTCGGCCTCGGCGTGCACCGCTGCCTCGGGTCGAACCTGGCCCGCATGGAGCTGCGGGTGGCCGTCGAGGAGTGGCTGGCCCGGGTGCCGGAGTTCGAGCTGACCGACCCCGGCGCCGTGCGGTGGTCGACCGGCCAGGTGCGGGGGCCGAGGGTGCTGCCGGTCAGGGTCAGGCGGGCGACGGAGGTGCGGTGATGCGGATCACGCTCGACAGCTCGAAGTGCCAGGGGCACGGCCGCTGCTACGCCCTCGCCCCCGCCCTGTTCGACGCGGACGACGACGGCTACGCCGTCCTGCGCACCGACGGCTCGGTGCCGGCCGGGCTGGAGGAGCAGGCCCAGCTGGCCGTCGACAACTGCCCCGAGTTCGCCATCGAGGCCGATCACTCCGCCTGAGCGCCGGCACGGCCGGCCCGGCCGAGGATCCAGGCCATCACGGCCGAGTAGTCGGCGCCGGCCAGGCCGCCGCCGGCGGCGTCGGCGAACCACGAGCGGGCCGCCTCCACCGTCCGCACGTCCACCCCGGCGGCCGCGGCCGCGTCGCGGATCAGGTCGGCGTCCTTCACCGCCAGGCCGAGCGCGAACCGCAGCGGGTACTCCCCCGACTCGACGGCCGGCCGCCGGCGCTCGGCCTGGGCGGCGAGGGGCGTGCGGGCCAGCACCTCGAACAGCACGGCGTCGGGCAGGCCGAGGCCCCGGCCGACGGCCATCGCCTCGCCGAGCACGGTGAGCACGCCGACCAGCGTGGTGTTGGCCACCAGCTTGGCCGCCGCCCCGGCCCCCGGCCCGCCCACCACGACGGGCCGCCCGAGCAGCCCGAGCACGGGGAGGCAGCGCTCGACGGCCGGGGCGTCGCCGCCGACGAACACGTGGAGCGTGCCGGCGTCGGCCTCGGAGAGGCTGCCGAGCACGGGCGCGTCGACCACGGCGACCCCGGGCGGCGCCGCCTCCCGCAGCCGGGCGACGGCGGTGGGGCCGACCGTCGACATCTCGACCAGCACCGACCCCTCCCGCATGCCGGCCAGGGCGCCGTCCTGGCCCTCGGTGACGGCGGCGAGCGCCGCCGGGTCGGCCACCATCGTGACCACCAGGCCGGCGTCGCGCGCCGCCTCGGCCGGCGACGCCGCCGGCCTCGCCCCCCACGCCGCCGCCGCCTCCGCCCGCGCCGGCGTCCGGTTCCAGACGACGACCTCGCACCCGCCGTCGACCAGGCGCCTCGCCAGGCGCGAGCCCATGCCGCCGAGCCCGAGCACGGCGACCCGCTCGCTCACGACCCGCCGCCGCCCAGCCAGGCCAGCACCTCGGCCGCGTGGGCGGCCGGGTCCGGCACCGGGTGGAACACGTGCTCGACCACGCCGGCGCGGACGACGAGGGTCAGCCGCTCGTAGCGGCGGCGGCCGCCGGCCGTGAACGTGGGCAGGCCGAGCGCGTCGGCGACGGCGGCGGCCTCGTCGGACAGCAGCGGGTAGGGCAGCCCGAGCCGGCCGACCGCCTCCTGCTGGTCCGCCTCGCCCTGGGTGGACAGCCCGTACACCTCGACCCCCGCGCCGGCCAGCGCGGCGTGCCGGTCCCGGAAGCCGCACGCCTCGGCCGTGCACCCGACGGCGCCGGGGATCTCCTCCCAGCCGGCCGGCAGGGGCACGCCGGGCCGGCCGGTCATCGGGTAGGCGAACACCACGGCCCTCGGCCGCCCCAGCCGGCGCAGGGCGACCCGGCCGCCGGCCGTCGACGCCAGCGCGAGGTCGGGCAGCGGCGCGCCCGCGACGGCAGGGCCCACGGCTCAGCGGTGCTCGGCGAGGCGCCGGCGGGCGTCCTCGACGGCGGCCTCGGCCTCGGCCCTCGACTGCCACCCCCGCAGCTCGGTGCCCTTGTTCGGCTCCAGCGCCTTGTACACCTCGAAGAAGTGGCTGATCTCGGCCATCACGTGGTCGGGCACGTCGCCGATGTCGCCCATGTGGTGCCACCGGGGGTCGGTGGCCGGCACGCACAGCACCTTGGCGTCCGGCCCGGCCTCGTCGGTCATCCAGAACACGGCCACCGGCCTCGCCCTGATGTGGCAGCCGGGGAAGGTCGGCTCGTCGAGGAGGACCATCGCGTCGAGCGGGTCGCCGTCCTCGCCGAGCGTGCCCTCGATGAAGCCGTAGTCGGCCGGATACATCGTCGACGTGAACAGCATGCGGTCGAGCCACACGGCCCCGCTGTCGTGGTCCATCTCGTACTTGTTGCGGCTGCCCCGCGGGATCTCGACGACGACCTCGACGTCCACGCCCGGACGCTACCCAGCGGCGGCGTGGCGCAGGAGGAAGTCGAGGACCCTCGGCCCGACGATCTCGGGGTGCTCGGCGTGCACGCCGTGGCCGGAGTGGTTCACGATCAGCCACTCGGCGCCCGGGATCGAGCGCTTCATCGTCGCCATCTGCTCGGCGTTGGCGAACGGGTCGTCCTCGCCGGCCACGAGCAGGGTGGGGCAGGCCACCCGGGCGAGGTCGTCCTCGGTCCACGACGGCTGGTCGGTGTTGTTCGCCTGCACCTGGCGGATCAGGTCCTTCCAGTAGCCGGGGTGGCGGAACGGGTCGTGGCGGGCGGCGAAGCGGGCGACGGCCTCGGGCGCCTCCCGCTCCACGGCGTCGGGGTCGAGCGACGCCGTCACCGCGGCCGTGGTGGCGTCGACCCGGTGGTTGGTGCCGACGAGGGTGATCGAGGCCGTCAGGTGGGGCCGGCGCAGGGCGGTGCCGAGGGCGACGACCCCGCCGTCGCTGATCCCGGCCACGTGGGCCGGCACGGCGCCGACGGCCTCCAGGAAGCCGGCCAGGTCGTCCTCCATCTGCGTGAAGGACAGGAAGCCGGCCGGGTTGCCGGTGCGGCCGTGGCCCCGGTGCTCGACGGCGAGGACCCTGAAGTGGGGCGCGAACGCCGGCACCAGCCCGGCCCAGCCGGCGTCCGCGTCGTCGGCCGTCCCGCCAGCGCCGTGGAGCAGGACGAGCGGCGGGCCGTCGGGCCGGCCGTGCTCGTCGTAGTGGAGCTCGAGGTCGCCGACCGTGACCGATGCCATCGGGGCGAAGCAGTATCACGCCCATGGGACGCGTGCTGATGACCGGGGCCGCCGGGCAGGTCGGGTCGATGCTCCGCCCCCGCCTGGCCCGGCCGGGGCGGACGCTGCGCCTGCTCGACGTGGCGCCGGTCGAGGGCGTGGGCGAGGGCGAGGAGTCGGTGACGGCGTCGGTCACCGACCTGGCCGCCATGGTCGACGCCTGCGCGGGCGTCGACGCCGTCGTCCACCTGGGCGGGGTGCCGACGGAGGCGCCGTGGGACGTGATCGCCGAGGTGAACGTGGGCGGCACGGCCAACGTGTTCGAGGCGGCCAGGCGGCAGCGGGTCGGCCGCGTGGTGTTCGCCTCGAGCAACCACGCCGTCGGCTTCCACCCCAGGTCGGCGTCGCCGGCGCCCGACGACCTGTGCCCGGCGCCCGACACGTACTACGGCGTCGGCAAGGCCGCCGGGGAGGCCATGGGCGCCCTCCACCACCACCGCTACGGCATGGACGTCGTGTGCCTGCGCATCCTCACGTGCACCGAGCGGCCGTCCGACCTGCGCTCCCTGTCCACGTGGCTCTCCCCCGACGACGCCGGCCGGCTGTTCGAGGCGGCGCTCACGGCGCCGTCGCCCGGGCTCCGGGTCGTGTGGGGGGTGTCGGCCAACACGCGGGGCTGGTTCTCCCTCGACGGCGCCCGCTCGCTCGGCTACGAGCCGGCCGACGACGCCGAGCGCTTCGCCCCCGAGCTCGTCGCCCGGTTCGGCGAGCCCGACCCCGGCGCCGTGGAGCACCGCTTCGTGGGCGGGCCGTTCTGCTCCCCGGCCTTCGACGCCGACCGGCTGGGGCTCAGCCGGCCGTGAAGGTGCCGAGGGCGAGGGCGACGACGTCGCCGTCCTGCTCGATCTCGGCCTCGACCACCGTGATCCGCTTGCCCCGCTTGCGCACCACCCCGGTGGCCGTGAGCCGCCCCTCGCCGGCCGGCTGGAGGTAGGTGACCTTCATCTCGATCGTCACCGGCGCGGCCGGCTCCTCCCCCGGCGGCGTGGCCGCGACGGCGAGCCCCATGGCCGAGTCGGCGAGGGTGGCGATGGCGCCGCCGTGCACGGAGCCGTGGCGGTTCAGGTGGGCCGGCCCGGCGTCGAGCACGACCGTCGACCGGCCGTCCTCGCCCTCGACCCGCTCGACGCCGACCGTCGCCCCGAACCCCTCGCCCTCAGCCATCGGCCCGGTGGCACACGGCCTCGACGTTGTTGCCGTCCGGGTCGCGCACGAAGGCGCCGTAGTAGCCCGGGTGGTACTCGGGCCACTCGCGGGGCTCGTGCAGCACCTCGGCCCCGGCGGCCACGGCGGCGTCGAAGAAGGCCCGCACGGCCGCCCGGTCGGCGGCCTCGAAGGCGATGTGGGACTCCCTGGCCGGGCCGACGCCCTCGAACGGGCTGATCCAGAAGTCCGGCTTCGGGGCCACGCCGTAGCCGACAACGGCGCCGAACTCCATCAGGCGGCCGGCGCCGAGTGGGGCGAGGACGGCGTCGTAGAAGGCGGCCGCGGCCGCCGGGTCGGCGACCTGGATCCCGAGATGGTCGAGCACCGGCCCAGCTTGTCAGGCACAGTGGCGCCGTGACCGACCGGCGCGGCCTGGGCCGCGACTTCTGGCTGTACTTCGCCGGCCAGGGAGTGTCCCAGCTGGGCAGCTCGTTCACCGCGTTCGCGCTGCCGCTGCTCGTCTTCCGGCTCACCGAGTCGGCCACCAACCTGGCCATCACGATGGCGGCCAACTTCGTGCCCTACCTGCTGTTCGGCCTGGTGCTCGGGGCGGTCGTCGACCGGGTCGACCGGCGGCGGATGATGATCCTCGTCGAGCTGGCCAGGGGCGGGGTGATCGCCGTGCTCCCCGTGCTGTACCTGACCGGCGACCTCCAGGTCGGCCACGTGTACGCCGTCGCCTTCGTGCAGTCGACCCTCGGCATCCTCTTCGACGCCGGCGAGTTCGCGGCGATCCCGAACCTCGTCGGCACCGACGACCTGGTGACCGCGAACGGCCGCATCATGGCCACCAACCAGGCCGGGCAGGTGCTCGGGCCGGTGCTGGCCGGCGCGCTGGTGGCCGTGATGGCGCCGGCCGACCTCCTGCTGATCGACGCCGCCACCTTCGGGCTGTCGGCCGCCACCCTCGTCGCCGTCCGCACGCGGTTCGACGCCGCCGAGGCCGTCGAGGAGCGGGAGGGCGGGGCCGTCGCCCGGCTGGTCGCCGACGTGCGCGAGGGGCTGGCGTTCGTGTGGGGCCACCCGGTCCTGCGCTCGATCTCGCTGATGATGGCGCTGATCAACTTCGTGGCGGCCACGGCCCAGACCCAGCTGGTGCTGTTCGGGAAGACGGTGCTCGACCTGAGCGACGCCCGGGTGGGCTGGCTGTTCGCCGCCGGGTCGGCGGGGGTCGTGGTGATCGGCCTGGTCGCGGGCGCGTTCCGGCGGCGGCTGACGTTCCCGGTCGTCGCCCTCGGCGCCCTCGTGGTGTCCGGGCTGGCGCTCTCGGCGATGGCCTACGCCCGCTGGTACCCGCTCGTGCTCGTCCTCTGGGCCGCCTACACCGGCTTCGGGCTGCTGCTGAACATCAACACCGGCGCCCTCCGCCAGGCGATCGTCCCCAACCAGATGCTCGGCCGGGTGATGAGCATCGCCGGCGTGCTCGCCTGGTCGGCCATCCCCCTCGGCGCGCTCGCCGGGGCCTGGGTCATCGACGCCACCGAGGACGTCGCCGCCGTCTACGCCGGCATCGGCCTCCTCACGGCCGCCATCGCCGCCGCGTTCGCGCTCAGCCCGATCCGCCACGGCGAGCGCTACCTGGCCGAGGCGAAGGCGGCCAGGGAGGCCGTCGCCGCCGCCGACCACCCGCTCGCCCCCGAGGAGTCGGCCGCGCTGGTCGCCACCCTCCGCCCCGAGCCCAGCCCCTAGGCCGGCGACGGAACCGGGAGCGGCCCTCGTGCGTGTGCTCCCCGTGGAACCGACCGTCGAGGCGCTCCCCGCCGTCCCGCCGATCGAGGTGGTCGCCGGGGCCGGGTCGTTCGAGGCGTTCTACGAGCGGGACCTCGACCGGGTCCACCGGGCCGTGGCCGTCGCCCTCGGCGACGCCGAGGTGGCCCGCGACGCGGTCGACGAGGCCATGGCCAGGGCGTGCGCCCGGTGGCGCACGGTCGGGCAGTACGACGACGCCGCCGGCTGGGTGTACCGGGTGGCCGTCAACTGGGCGACCTCGCGCTGGCGCAAGCGCCGCCGGGAGGACCTCGTGGACCGGGTGACGGCGCCGGCCGCCGTCGGGGACGAGGCGGTGCCGGCCGGACCGGTGGTCGACGCCCTGCGCCGGCTGCCGGTCGCCCAGCGGTCGGTGGTCGTGTGCCGGGTCCTGCTCGACCTCGACACGGCCCAGACGGCGCGGGCCCTCGGCATCCCCACCGGGACGGCGAAGAGCCGGCTGGCGCGGGGGCTCGCCGCCCTCCGCCGCGACCTCGAGGAGGCAGGCGATGGATGACCCCAGGATCGACACCGGCGTGGCGCTGGCCGTGCGGGCCGTGGCCGACGCCGTGCCGCCGGCCAGGGCCGACCTCGCCGGCGTGCGGGCCAGGGCCGGGGCCCGGCGCCGCCGGCAGCGGGTGGCGGGCGCCGCGCTGGCGGGGCTGGCCGCCGTCGCCGCCGGGGGCGTCGTGGCCCTCGGCCGGCCGGGGTCGTCGCCGGCCCCCGTGAGCGTCGCCGCGCCGGCCGCCGTCGCCGGCCAGCCCGACCTCGTGATCGAGGACGCCACCCGGGTCGTGGAGGTCCGGGCCGGCGGGGAGGTCGCCGAGCGCTGGCGGGCCACCGCCGGCTGGCAGGTGTACGGCGGGCGGGTCGTGGAGCGGCCCGACGGCCGGCTGGCCGTCCTCACGGCCAGGGCCGCGGCCACGCCCTCCGGGCTCGAGGTCGCCCTCCAGGTCGTCGGCCCGGCGGGCGCCGTCGAGGCCGTGCACCCGGTGCCGGTCGACGGCGACCACGTCGCCCTCCTCGACGCCACCGACACCGAGGCCGTGCTCCTCCGCCAGCCCGACGGCGTGCCCGGCCCCTCCCGGGTCGTCGTCCACGACCTCGCCTCGGGCGCCGAGCGACCGGTGACCGGCGGGCTGGACCAGGACGGCGCCACCGCCGCCGCCGGCGGCACCCTCGTCCACGTCCGGCCGTGGACGTGCGCGCTCGAGGTGACCGCGGTGGCGTCGGGCGAGGCCGGCCCGGCGGTGGACGGCGGCTGCCCCTCGGGCTGGACGGCGTCGACCGCCACCCCGGTCGTGTCGCCCGACGGTCGCCTCGTCGCCGTGGCGTGGGAGCTCCGGGGCGGGCCCGGTCCGGTTGTCGAGGGACCTCCCCCGGCGTCGGCCGTCGCCGTCACCGTCGTCGACCTGTCCGACGGCACCGTCCGCTGGTCGGCCGGGCCGTTCGGCCCCGACGAGCTGGTCCCCCGCCGCCTCGGCTGGATCGACGCCACCACCGTCCGCCTGGCCGCCGACGGCCCCGCGGCCGCCGACCTCCCCACCACCGGCGACGGGGTCGCCGTCGAGGCGGCGCCCGCCCGCTAGCTCGCCGCCGCGCCCGTCCGCCCGCGCGAAACTCTCGCCGGGAGGACGGCGAATGAGGTTCGGGCTGCTCGGCCCTCTGGAGGTGGTGGACGACGGCGGCGCGCCCGTGGACGTGGGCGGGCGCCAGCCCCGGCTCGTCCTCGCGGTGCTGCTGGCGGCCGGCGGGCGGCTGGTGACGGCGGACGCCCTGGCCGACGAGCTGTGGGGCGACGAGCGGCCGGCGACGGCCATGGGCACGCTCCAGAGCACGGTGTCCCGCCTGCGCCGCCGGTTCGGGGCCGGGCCGACGGCGCCCCGCCTGCTGTGGGAGGACCCCGGCTACCGCCTCGACGTGGCCGGGGCCGAGGTGGACTTCCTGCGCTTCGAGGCCCTGGCCGACGAGGGGCGGGCCCTGCTCGACGCCGGCCGGCCGGCCGAGGCCCGCGACGTCCTGCTGGCCGCCGACGCCCTGTGGCGGGGGCCGGCCCTGCTCGAGTTCCTCGACCGCGACTTCGCCACCGGCCTCGCCACCCGGCTGGAGGAGCGGCGCCTGGCCGCCACCGAGGACCGGGTCGACGCCGACCTGCGCCTCGGCCGCGCCGCCGCCGTCGCCGGCGAGCTGGCCGAGCTGGTCGGCGCCCATCCCCTCCGCGAGCGCCTCCGGGCCCACCTCGCCCTCGCCCTCTACCGCTCGGGCCGCCAGGCCGACGCCCTCCGGGCGCTGGAGGACGCCCGCCGCACCCTGCGCGACGAGCTGGGCGTCGACCCGAGCCGCCCGCTGCGGGAGCTGGAGGCGGCCATCCTCGGCCACGACCCGGCCATCGACCTCGCCGAGCCGCCGGCGGCCGCCCCGGCGCCGGCCGCCGCCGCGCCGGCTGCGGCCCCGGCCCGCCCGAGGGGGATGATCGGCCGGCGCGACGAGCTGGCCGAGGTGCTGGCCGCCCTGGACGAGGCGGCGGCCGAGGCGAGGGTCGTGGTCGTCGAGGGCGAGCCCGGGATGGGCAAGACCCGCCTGGCCGAGGAGCTCAGGGCCGAGGCCGCCGCCCGCGGCGGGGCCGTCGCCTGGGGCCGGGGCTACGAGGGCGGCGCCGCGCCCGCGCTGTGGCCGTGGCTGGTCGCCCTGCGGGACCTGGCCGGCGGCGCCGGCACCGGCGACCCGTCGCTCGACGCCCTGCTGGCCACCGACGCCCCCGAGGCGGCCACGCCCACCAACGCGCTCCAGTTCGAGCGGTTCGAGGCCGTCGCCCGGTTCCTGGAGCGGACGGCGGCCGCCGCCGGGGTGGTCGTGGTCGTGCTCGACGACCTCCAGTGGGCCGACGAGACCTCGCTCGACCTGCTCTCGTTCCTGAGCGCCCGCCTGGGCCGGGGCGTGCTCCTGCTCCTCACCATGCGCCGGCTCGAGGTCGGCCGCAACGACGCCCTGACGGAGGCGCTGGCCGCCGTGGCCCGCCGCCCCGGCTCCCGCCGGCTCCACCTCCGCCGCCTGCCCCGCGAGGACACGGTGGCGCTGGTCGAGGCCCTCCTCGGCCCGGCCGTGGACCGGGACGTGGCCGTCGCCATCCACGCCCGCTCGGACGGCAACCCGTTCTACGCCACCGAGCTGGCCCGGCTGGTGCTCGACGACGAGCGCACCGACCTCGCCGGTGTGGTGCCCGCCGGGGTGGGCGACGTCATCCGCCGGCGCCTGGCCCACCTGCCCGAGCCGACCAGGGAGCTGCTGGCCGTGGGCGCCGTGCTCGGCCGGGACGTCGAGCTCGGCCTGCTGACCCGCACCTCGGGCCTGTCCACCGACTTCCTGCTCGACCGGCTGGAGCCGGCCGTCGTCCACCGCCTCCTGCTCGACGTGCCCGACCGCCCGTCCACGTTCCGGTTCTGCCACGCGCTCGTGCGCGAGGTGCTGGTCGAGGACCTGTCGTCGCTGCGCCGGGCCCGCCTGCACCTCCGGGCCGCCGAGGCCATGGAGGTCACCGGGGTGGGCGACGACGACGCCGAGGTGCTGGCCGAGCACCTGTGGCGGGCCGTGCCCGTCGGCGGCGGGCAGCGGGCGGCGAGCGCGCTCGAGCACGCCGCCGACGTCGCCATCCGCCGCTCGGCCCTCGGCTCGGCCGAGCAGCTCCTGCGCCGGGCGGTCGAGCTGCGCCGGTCCACCGCCACCTCGCCCGCCGACGAGGAGGCCGAGCTGCTCGCCATCCACCGCCTGCTGGCCGTGGCCCGCGCCCGGCGCTACTTCGCCGCCGCCACCACCCCCCAGCTGATCGACCGGGCCAAGGAGCTGGCCGCCAGGACGGGCCGGGACGACGTGCTGCTCGACGTGCTGTGGGTGGAGACGTCGGCGGCGGCGACGGCGGCCAGGGTGGCCGACGCCGCCCCGCTGGCCGCCGCCCTCGCCCGGGTGGCCCTGGCCAGCGACGACCCCGACGTCCAGGCCTTCGGCCACCTCCAGACGGCCGTGCAGGCCTGGCAGGAGGGCCGCATCACCGACGCCTGCCGGTCCCTCGACCTGGCCGCCGACCGGCGGGCGGCGGGTGCGCCGGTCGACCCGTCGCTCGAGTTCGCCGGCGAGCGCACCCTGCTCGTCCAGCTGTTCCGGGCGCAGATGCGGGCGCTGGCCGGCGATGTCGCCCCGTCCGTGGCGGCCATGCACCGCCTGCTCGACCTGACCGCCGACTCGTTCGTGCTCACCGAGGTCGCCGGGTTCGCGGCCGTGCTGGGCGAGGCCGTCGACGACCTCGGGCTGGCCGAGCGGGCCGGTCGCACGCTGCTCGCCGTCGACCCCAACGGCGACTTCTCGTACTACGGCGGGCACGCGCTGATGGGCCTCGCCGCCGCCATGGCCCGCCGGGGCGAGGTGGACGAGGGCCGGCGTCTGTTCACCGAGGCGAGGGCCCGCTACCTGGCCGTCGGCGGCGGCGCCGCCCTCCCGACCCACGACGCCAGCTGGGCCGTCGCCGCGGCCGGCGCCGGGTGCCTGGACGAGGCCGAGGCGGCGATCGCCACGGCGAGGGAGACCCTGGAGCGGCTGGGCGAGCGCTGGAACGAGCCCGTCGTGCTCCGGGCCGAGGCCGTCGTGGCCGCGGCGAGGGGCGACCGGGAGGCGGCCGCCGCCCGGCTGGCCGAGGCCGTGGCGGTGGCCACCGCCCAGGGCGCGCACGGCCTGGCCCGCCTGGCCGAGCGGGTCGCCGCCGACCTCGGCGTCGACCTGCCGGACGCCGCTACAGACCGAGCGTCAGCCGGTAGAAGCGGTCCTTGACGATCGTCGGGGTCAGCGAGTCGGCCAGGTTGGCGGCCTGGGCGTCGAGGCCGACCAGGTAGCGGGACCGGGGCAGGCGGGTCGTGAGCGCGCCGGCGATGACCCGGGCGCACGTCTGCGGGTCGCCCATCAGCGGCTCGGCCAGGCGCTGGGCCTGGAGGTAGCGGCGGTAGGCGCCGACGTAGCGGCTGCCCTCCCGCTCCCGCCTGGCGATGTCCCGCTCGAACTCCTCCCAGATGCCGGTGCGGAACCCGCCCGGCTCGACCAGCACGACCCGCACGCCGGCGCCCGCCACCTCGATGCGCAGGGCGTCGGTGAGCGCCTCGAGCGCGTGCTTGGCCGCCGTGTAGTGGCCGGCGAACGGCGCCGTCACCCGCCCGGCGATCGAGCTGACGTTGACGATCCGGCCGCCCCCCGCGGCCCGCATCGACGGGAGAGCCAGCCGGGCCAGGCGCATCGGCGCGTGGACCATGGTCTGGAACAGCGCCTCGGCCTCCTCGTCCTCCACGTCCTCGACGGCGCCGGTGACGGCGTAGCCGGCGTTGTTCACGAGCCCCCACGGGCCGAGCCCGGGGACGACCTCCTTGCAGGCCTCGGCGTCGTTCACGTCGAGCAGGACGGTCTCGACGTCGACCCCGGCGGCGCTCGCCGCCTCGCGCACGGCGGCGGCCTTGGCCTCCGAGCGGACCGAGCCGACGGCCCGGAAGCCGCGCCTCGCCAGCTCGACCACGGTGGCCAGGCCGATGCCGGAGTTCGCCCCGGTGACCAGGACGGTGCGTGCCTCGTCGCTCATGCCCGGATGCCTACCCGGGAGCGCGGCCGGCGACCGCGAGGTGCGGGTCGGACCGCCGGGCCCGCCACCGGTAGAACGTCGTCGTCGTGCCGAACAGGTCGTGGGTGCCGGGGTTGGTGAGCGCCCACCTGAACCCCTCCCGGGCGAAGGCCATGCTCCGCTCGCTCATGGCGTCGTCGGCCGGGATCCAGCCGGCCCGGTGCAGGCCGTCGCCCCGCATGGGCAGCGGGATCTCGTAGCGCGTGCCGAGGTCGAACAGCGCGGCGGCCGTCTCCCCGGCCGGCGACCGGCCCGAGCGGAACCCGTCCATCAGCGCCACCGCCTCGGCGAAGTAGGCGCCGTAGTCGGGGTCCTCGAAGTCCGAGAAGACGGGGTCGGCGACCGGCCCGGTGAGGTGGCGGGGGTCGTGGGTGGCCGTGTAGTCGGCCAGCGCGTTCATCATTCGGAACTCGACGGGGATGGTGCCGAGCCCCCACACCCGCAGCCACGCGTTCCACAGGTCGAAGTCGGCCCACGACGCGAACGAGCCGGCGACCAGGCGGTCGTTGTAGTCGAGCACCCGCCGGTGAAGGGCGTCGACGTGGGTGAAGCGCTCCACCGAGAAGTCGTCGTCGTCGAGGGCGTCGAGCAGGGTCGGCACCAGCGCGGCGGTGACCTCGAGGGTGTTCACGAGGCCCCGGGAGAACAGGGGGTCGATGGCGCCGTAGGCGTGCGACATCAGGCACCAGCGCTCGCCGACCCCCCGCGTCGTCGAGTACTGGAGCCGGTCGGTCGACACCCATGGGCGGACGGCCCTGGCCCCGGCGAACTGGCGGGCCACCGACGGGAAGCGGTCGAGGAAGGCCCGGAACTCGGCCTCGGGCGCCACGCCGGCCGGCTTCGGGTGCACCCGGGGGTCGACGGTCAGCCCGACGCTGACGAGCGGGTTGGTCGACCCCTCCCGGTTGTCGAACGGGATGACCCAGAACCAGCCCCGGTCGAAGACGTGGTGCAGCGTGGTCTGCGCCCACGGGATCGACATCGGCGTGTCGGGGGCGAACGTGCCGACGTCGACCATGTGGGTGAACAGCGAGCGGGAGTGGTGCCCGAAGCGGGCCGGCGCCTCCCGCAGCGAGAACGTGCGGGCGAGCACGCTGCGGAAGCCCGAGCCGTCGACCAGGTAGCGGGCCCGGAGCTCGTCGCCCCCGGTCGTGCCGAGCGTGACCCCGGCCCCGTCGACCTCCACCCGGTCGACCACCGTCGCCTGGCGCAGGTCGGCACCCCGCCGCACCGCCATGTACGTGAGCCAGGCGTCGACGTCCTGGCGGAACACGTGCGTCTCGTCTTTCGAGCTCGTCCCGACGAGCAGCCCCTCGGCCGGGTCGTGCTCCTCGCCGGGGCGGTGGTAGGCGTAGCCGAAGCCCCGCTTCACCCCGCACGTCGAGCACACCTCCGCGGCGATGCGCTCCGGGTAGGCGATCACGTCGAGCTCGGGCACGCCGTAGCGCTCGGCCAGAAGCGAGCTGAGCAGCGAGGTGTGGGGGATGGTGGACTCGCCGACGGCGAAGCGGGGGTGCACGCCGGACTCGACCATCACCACTCGCACGCCCTGCGCGGCGAGGACGATGGCGAGCGCCGCGCCGCTCATGCCGCTGCCCAGCACGGCCACGTCGTAGCGGTCGCCGGCGCCCGCGCCGGCCGCGGCGGTCACTGGCGGACGATCGTGGCCCCCCACGCGAACCCGGCCCCGTTGGTGGTCAGCATCACGAGGTCGCCGTCCCCGATGGTGCCGTCCTCCTCCGCGTCCACGTGGTTGAGGACCATGTCGGTCTCCTGGAGGTGGCCGTGGTCGGCCAGCCCCCGCGTGTACACCTTCTCCGGCGGGATGCCGAGGCCCTCGCAGAAGGCCCGCTGGTCCCAGGCCGAGAACGTCGGGTAGATGTACACGTCGATGTCGTCGGGCCCGACGCCGGCCCGCTTCATGGCCGCCCGCATCACCCGGCGGAACATGAACAGGTTGACGGGCACCACCTCCTCGCCGAAGCGGCGGTAGTCGCCGGTCATGTGCAGCCACCGGTCCCGGCACGGGTCGGACGGGTCGCGGTGCGGGAACCCGGGCGCGTAGAGCACGTCGTGGAGCTTCCCGACGGTCGCGGTCTCCACGGCCAGCACCACCCGGCGGTCGTGGCCCTTGCGCAGCACGACCGCGCTGCCGCCGTCACACACGACGGTGACCGGGTAGTAGGCGTGGTTCAGGCGGGGTGCCTTGTCCCCGGCGAACAGCAGCGCCGTGTCCATCTCGTCGCTGGCCGCCAGCATCGAGCAGGCCGCCTTCATCGTGGCGTGGAAGCTGGCGCAGCCGCCGGTGTTGACCGACGTGGCGAAGGCCCGGGTGGCGCCGACCTCCCGCTGGACGACGCCGGCCGCCGACCAGGTGGGCGCCACGTGGTCCTCGGCGATGCTGGTGAACCCGACGACGAGGTCGATCTCCTCCGGGTCGATGCCGGCCCGCTCGACGGCCCGGCGCGACGCCTCGACGGCGAGCCCGCTCGCCGTCTCCCCGTCCGCCACCCGGATCGACCGGATGCCGATGTCCCGCCGGAAGTCCACGCCGCCGGGCAGCGGGTCGTCGGGCACGTCCTCGTCCCGGAACACGGCGTCGATCGACTTGGTGGTGGGCGGCAGGTAGCAGGCCTCCGCCAGGATCCCGATCGGCGCGCCCATCAGTGCCGCACCAGGGCCGCGCCGGCGGTGAAGCCCATCCCGTGGGAGGCCAGGAGCACGAGGTCGCCGCCGTCGCACCCGTCGGCCACGACGGCCCGGAGGTTGGCGACGAGGTCGTTGGCCTGCACGTGCCCGTGGGCGGCCAGGTTGGCCGCGCAGGCCGGCGCCGGCGCCGCCCCCCACGCCGCCCGGTAGCCGTCCTGGTCGGCGGCCGACAGGTTCGGGCAGACCCAGTGGGCGACGTCGTCGCGGCCGGCGCCGGCCCGGTCGAGCACCAGGCCCGTGAGGCGGTCGACGGTGGCGCCCGTCGGCGCCGCCGCCAGCCGGTCGACGTCGATCCGCAGCCGGTACAGGTCCTCGTCGTGGTCGTGGTCGAGCTGGGCGAGCGCGCCGCCGGGGATGTGGGCCACGTCGTGGTAGGCGCCGTCGCTCGCCAGCTCCACGCCGAGCACCACGTCGTGCTCCTCGCCGGCCCGCAGCACGACGGCGCTGGCCCCGTCGCCGAGGACGGTCACGGGCTCGTCGCGCTCGACCACCCGGTTGCCGGGGATGGCGACGTCCGCGCCGAACAGCAGCGCCGTCCGCAGCCCGTCGCCGGCCCGCAGCAGGTCGGTCGCCGCCCGCAGGGCGACGTGGAAGTTGGTGGCCCCGCCGCCGCTGAACCCGAGCGTGAACGCCCTGGTCGCCCCGAGCTCGTGCTGGAGCCGGTTGCCCAGGTTCCACACCGGCACGAGGTACTCCTGGGGCAGGATCGTGTAGTCGACGATCACGTCGACGTCCCGGCCCGCCGCTCCGGCGGCGGCCAGCGCGTCGGTGGCGGCGGCGAGCGCCAGGTCGGCGCCCGCCGAGCCGACCCCCACCTCCCGGATGCCGAGGCGCTCGGCCAGCTCCCCCGGCAGGTCCACGCCCTCGTCGGCGAAGATGTCGGCGATGGGGCGCGTCGACGGGGGGAAGGCGGTCGCCGTGGCGGCGATCCCGACGGGGGTCATGCCAGCTTCTCGCGGACCAGCGCGGCGATGTTCGCCACGGTGGTCAGCCGGAACAGCTCCTCGGGGTCGAGCATGAAGTCGAAGCGCTCCTCGAGGAAGTCGACCAGCTGGAGGACGTTCATCGAGTCGAGGACGCCGCCGTCGACGAGGTCGCTGTCGTCGGTCATGGCCTCGGCGAACGCCGGCTCCATCCAGAACGTCGCCACCAGGAAGTCGCGGACCTCCGCCTCGACGGTGTCGACCTGCTCCATCCCAGAGGCCCCCCTCCCGTGACCGCCCCGCGGCGGACTGTACCGGAGGAGGTGGACGTGCTCGGGGCCGGCTTCGGCCCGGCCGGCATCGCCCTCGCCTGCGCCGTCGAGGACCTGGCCGAGGCGAGCGGTGGACCGCCGCTCGGGCGGGTGCGCTTCCTCGAGCGGGCGCCCGAGGTCGCCTGGCACCCCGGGATGCTGCTGCGGGAGACCGACATCCAGCACCACTTCCTCCGCGACCTCGCCACGCCGAGGAACCCGCGGAGCCGGTTCACGTTCGTCAACTACCTCCACGAGCACGGGCGCCTCTACGAGTTCGGCGAGCTGCTGCTCGGCGCGGCCGGCGGTGCCGTCAGCCGGCTGGAGTGGTCGGACTACCTGCGCTGGGCCGCCGGCCAGCTCGCCGGGTACGTCCGCTATGGCACCGAGGTGGTCGCCGTCCGGCCGCTCGGCCGGGACCGGCTGGCCGTCGAGACGAGCGACGGGACGGTGGCGGCGAGGGCGCTGGTGCTGTCCTCGGGCCGGGCGCCCCACGTCCCACCCGAGCTCGCCGCCCTCGCCGGGCCGACGGCGTTCCACTCCTCCGCGTTCCTGACCGCCGTCGACGGGCTCGACCGCGACGCCGCCCTGCGCTTCGCCGTCGTCGGCTCGGGCGAGAGCGCGGTCGAGGTCCTCGCCCACCTGCACGCGACCTTCCCGCGCGCCCGGCTGGTCTCGGTCCACCGGACGCTCGGGTTCCGCCACGTCGACCTGTGCCAGTTCAGCAACGAGGTCTTCCACCCGGGCTTCGTCGACCGGTTCCACGCCCTCGGCCCCGCCGCCCGCCGGGCCGTGCTCGCCGAGGCCCGGCCGACGAACTTCGGCGTGGTCGACGCCCAGGCCGCCGACGTGCTCTACCGCAGGCTGTACGAGGACCTGGTGGCCGGCGTCCGCCGGGTCGACGTGCTGACCAGCCGGCGCGTCGTCGGTGCGTCGACGGTGGCCGGCACCCACCGCCTCGTGCTCGAGCACCTCCACACCGGCGAGCGCGAGGAGGTGGCGGCCGACGTCGTCGTCCTCTGCACCGGCTACCGCGAGGACGTGTTCCCGGCCGCGCTGGCGCCGCTCGCCGACCTGGTGGCGACCGACGAGGACGGCGGGCCGGTCGTCGGCCGGGACTACCGGGTGGCGACGACGGGCGGCCTCGACGCGCCGGTGTACCTGTGCGGCACGTCCGAGCGGACGCACGGGCCGAGCGACGGGGCGTCGTTCAGCATGGTCGCCCTCCGGGCCGGCACCGTCGTCGAGTCGCTGCTCACCCGGCTCGGCCGTCGTAGCCCAGCACCTCGTGGAGGAAGCGCCGCCCGTCCGGCGAGCTGACGCCGAGCATCCGCTCCGCGGCCCGCTCCCGGTCGGCCTCGACCTTCTCCTGGGAGAACTTGAACCGGCCCTCGATCGAGCGCAGCGGGATCTCCACGCCGACGATGTGGGGCAGCAGCGGCGGCACCCGCCGGTCGTCGTCGGCCAGCGCCCAGCCGCCGGGCCGGGGCTCGACGTGGTCGATCAGGCGCACGAGGAACGACCGCACCCGCTCGGGGTCCTCCACCAGGCGGGCCGTCCCCCGCGCCTCGACGAACACGTAGTTCCACGTCGGCAGCTGCCGGGTCACGTAGGTCGTGGGCGAGATGTAGGTGTCGGGCCCGCGGAAGAGGGCGAGGACGTCGGCGCCGTCGAGCAGGCCCACGTGCGGGTTCTCGCGGTCGAGGTGGCCGATGAGCGTGCCGGCCCCGCCGGTGCGCTCGACGAGGAGCGGGATGTGGGTGGCGACGAGGCCGTCCGGGCCGGTGGACACCACGGCGGCCAGCGGGAAGGCGTCGATGGCCCGGTGGGCGAGCTCGGGGTCGGTCACGTGGTAAGCGGGGGGCGGGTACACGTCAGGCCTCCCAGAGGCGCACGGCGTCGCGGTACCAGCGGTTCGAGGCGGCCACGTCGGCCGCCCGGTCGAAGGCCTGCACCCGCCCGTCGCCGAGGACCATGATCCGGTCGCAGTTCGTGAGCGCGGTCAGGCGGTGGGCGACGACGAACACGGTCATCGTGCCCTGGAGCGCGAGGAGGGTGTCCCGCACGAGCGCCTCCGAGTGGGGGTCGAGCGCGCTGGTCGGCTCGTCGAGCACGAGCACGTCAGGGCGCAGGAGCAGGGCGCGGGCCAGGCAGATGCGCTGGCGCTGGCCGCCGGAGAGCTCGCCGCCCCGCGGCCCGGCCGGCGTCCGGTAGCCGTCGGGCCAGGCGACGATCTCGTCGTGCACGTGGGCCAGGCGGGCCGCGGCCTCGACCGCGTCGTCGCCCACGCCGTCGCGGAAGAAGCGGATGTTGTCGGCGACGGTCCCGCCGAACAGGCGGGGCGCCTGCGGGAGGTAGGCGACCCGGCGGCACCAGTCGTCGGGCGAGAACGACCAGGCGTCGGCCCCGTTCACCAGGACGGCGCCCTCGCTCGCCGGCCGGAGCCGCACGAGCAGCTGGACGAGGGTCGACTTGCCGGCGCCCGACGGCCCGACGATCCCGACCGTCTCGCCCGCCGCCACCGTGAACGACACGTCGTCGAGCACCGGCGGCCCGGGCCGGTACCGGAACGACACGTGGTCGAGGGCGACCGAACGGACGGGGCCGAGCGGCGCGCCCCGGCGGGGCACGGCGGCCAGCCGGTAGCGGGCCTGCTCGTCGCCCAGCCGCTCGGCGAAGGGCACCACCTCGAGGACCTGCTGGTAGGCCGACTGGAGGCCCTGGCTGTAGGTGAGCGTCCGCACCAGGAGGAGGACGACGGCGCCGAGGGAGGCGGCCTCGGCCCCGCCCGCGAGGTGGGCGGCGAGCAGGCCGGCCAGCACCAGCCCGACGGCGAGGGACTGGTTGAGCGACGGCAACAGCCGGCCGAGGGCCTGGGTGCGGAGCACGCGGGCCACGACGGCGTCGACCAGCCGGTCGACCCGCCGGCGCAGCGCCGGGCCGGCCGCGAACGCGTGGGTCTCCTCGGCCATGGCCACGCTCTCGGCCACCGCCTCCACGTACTCGAGGTTGGCGGCGTTGGCCGCCGCGCTCTGCGCCTTGGCCGCGAGCACGAGCGGGCGCAGCGCCACGAACAGCAGGGCCGTGCCGGCCATGGCGACGAGCGAGGCGATCGGGTCGACCACGAACGCGGTCAGCAGCAGGGCGACGAGGTTGAGGAGGGCGACCAGGCCGGCGGCGAGGCTGACGAGGGAGAGCGCCACCCGCGTGGTGTGGGTGGTCATCAGGTCCTGGAGGTGGCCGTCCCGCTCGGCCGCCTGGGTCGACCACGACGCCTCGACGAAGCAGGCGAACGTGCGCTTGCGCATGCGGCCGAGGGCGGTCGCGGCGAGGTCGGCCATCAGCCAGGCCGACGCGGCCGACAGCAGCAGGCGGGCGACGGCGAGGCCGGCGGCCAGCCCGAACAGGGCCGGGGTGGACCGGTCGAGGTCGAGCGGCCCGAGCGCCGTGGAGGAGCGGTCGCCGCCCACGACGGCGACGGCGATGCGGACGACGAGCACGAGCACGGCGGCGTCGGCCACGCCGGCCAGCGCGGCGGTGGCGCCGAGCAGCGCGACGCGCCGGCGCGGCACGTCCACCACCCGCCGGAGGGTCCGCCAGGCGCGGGCTGGTTCGGCTCGGCCCACTGGCTCGGGGAGCGTAGCCACCGCCCGGTGGTACCGTCCGCCCGCGTCATCGCCGCGGGGAGGGAGGGCGGATGGCGACACGGGTCGCGCCGGGCTGCAACCTGACGAACGGGCAGCTCGTCCTCTGGGCCGGCCAGCAGCTCGCCGGCGACGTCGCCTGCTACGACAACGCGACCACGTTCGTGGTCGAGCGCCGCCTCGACCCCGACCGCTTCGCCGCCGCCTTCCAGTCGGTGGTGGACCGCAGCGACGCGCTGCGCACGGTCGTCGAGACCGTCGACGGCGTGCCCGTCCAGCGGGTGCTGCCCGAGCTCGCCCACCGCACGCCGGTCGTGCGCCTCGACGCGGAGGACCTGCCGGCGTGGGCGGCCGACCGGGCCGGGCGCCCGTCGCGCCTCGACGAGCGGCTGTTCGACTCGGTGCTGGTCGACCTGGGCCCCGACCGGACGGCGTGGTACCTGAACCTGCACCACCTCCTCCACGACGGCTGGTCGTGCCTGCTCGTGTACCGGGAGACGGCCGAGGCGTACGCCCGCGGCCCCGCCGGACGTCCGCCGCTGCCGTCCTTCGCCGACCACGTCGCCAGGGAGGCGGCCGCCCGCGACACGGAGGCGTGGCGGCGGGCCGACGCCCACTGGCGGGCCGTGCTCGAGCGCGAGCACGAGCCGCTCGAGCCCTACGGCGTGAGCCGGGCCCGGCGCACGACCGGGGAGCGGTGGGTGACGCTCGACCTCGGGCCCGAGCGGACCCGCCGGCTGCGCGACCTCGCCGCCACCGACGGCTTCCGGTCGCTCAGCGCCGACCTCTCGGTGCTCGGCATGTGGTGCGCCATCCTCGCCGCCTACCTGTACCGGGTGAGCGGCACCCGGGAGCTGTCGATCGGGCTCCCGTTCCACAACCGGGACCGGGCCACGAGGGCGACGATCGGCCTCGTCCAGCAGGTGTACCCGCTGCGCCTCGAGGTGGGCGACGGCGAGACCATGGCCTCGCTCACGGCCGAGGCCCTCCGGGGCCTGTGGGAGGTGATCGCCAACTCGCCGCCCGGCACCGGCAACGCCGGCGACCCGGCCGTCACCGACGTGATGCTCAACTACCTGCCGATCTCGTTCCCGCCCTTCGACGGCGCGCCGACGACGACCCGGTTCGTCCCCCGGTCGGCCAACGACGGGCGGCACACGTTCGGCGTGCAGGTCCACGACCTCGACGGGTCGGGGTCGGCCGCGGTCGACCTGACGTTCAACGCCGGGGTGTTCGACGAGCGCCTGCGGGCGGCCGCCGCCGGCCACTTCCTGAACGTGGTCGACGCGTTCGTGGCCGACCCCGGCGTGGCCGTCGACGACGTCGACCTCCTGACCGAGGCCGAGCGCCACCACGTGCTGGTCGAGCTGAACGACACGGCGAGGGACTGGTCGGCCGACCGCACCGTCGACCGCCTCGTGGCCGAGCAGGCGGCGCGCACGCCCGACGCCGTCGCCGCCGTGCACGGGGCCGCCTCGCTCACGTACGCCCAGCTGGACGAGCGGGCCAACCGGCTGGCCCACCACCTCCGCTCGCTCGGGGTCGGACCCGGCGTCATCGTGGCCGTCTACGCCGAGCGCTCCCTCGACCTCGTCGCCGCCGTGCTCGCCATCTTCAAGGCCGGCGGCGCCTACCTCCCGCTCGACACGACCTACCCCGGCGAGCGCCTGGCCTTCATCCTCGACGACGCCAGGGCGGCCGTCCTCGTGACCCAGACGGACATGTGCCACCTCGACGCCGCCACCGCCGACGCGGTCGTCCACCTCGACGCCATGGACGACGTCCTCGCCGCCCAGCCGGCCACCCCGCCGCCCAACCCGGCCGGCCCCGACGACCTCGCCTACGTCATCTACACGTCGGGCTCGACGGGCCGGCCGAAGGGCGCGGCCGTGCCCCAGCGGGCGCTCGTCAACGTGGTCCTCTGGCAGGTACGGGAGGCGAGCACGCTCGAGCGCCCCCGCACGCTCCAGTTCTCGCCGCTCAGCTTCGACGTCTCGATGCAGGAGCTGTTCGCCACGTGGGCCGCCGGCGGGACGCTCGTGCTCCCCGAGGGCGACGTGCGCCGCGACCCCGAGGCGCTCCTGCGCCTGCTGGTCGACCAGCGGGTCGAGCAGCTCTACGCCATCTTCACGCCGCTCCAGCAGCTGGCCGACGCCGTCGACCGCCTCGACCTCGCCCCCTCGCACCTGCGCGAGGTGTTCACGGCCGGCGAGGCGGTGACGATCACGCCGACCGTGCAGCGCTTCTTCGAGCGGCTGCCCGGATGCCGGTTCCAGAACCAGTACGGGTCGTCCGAGGACCTCATCATCACCTCGTACACGCTCGAGGGGCCGCCGGCCACGTGGCCCCGCCGGCCGCCGATCGGCCGGCCCATCGCCAACGCCGCCGTCTACCTGGTCGACACCAGGCTGCGGCCCGTGCCCGTCGGCGTGCCCGGCGAGATCTGCATCGGCGGCGCCCAGGTGGCGCTCGGCTACCTGCACCGGCCGGAGCTGACGGCCGAGCGGTTCGTGCCCTGCCCGTTCGCGCCCGAGCCGGGCGCCCGCATGTTCCGCCAGGGCGACCTGGCCCGCCACCTGCCGGGCGGCGACCTCCAGTTCCTCGGGCGCAACGACCACCAGGTCAAGCTCCGGGGCTACCGCATCGAGCCGGGCGAGGTGGAGGCGGCGCTGCGGGAGCACCCGCTCGTCGCCGACGCCGTCGTCGTCGCCCGGGAGGACGAGCCCGGCAAGAAGCGCCTCGTCGCCTACCTCGTTCCCGGGCCGGGCTGGGCGCCGTCCCACCTGCCCGAGCTGCGGGACCGGCTCGCCGGCCGGCTGGCGCCGTACATGGTCCCCGCCGCGTTCGTCGTCCTCGACGCGCTGCCGACCACGCCGAGCGGCAAGCTCGACCGCACCGCCCTCCCCGCCCCCGACCCGGGTCGGCCCGAGCTGGGCGACGAGTACGTGGCGCCGACGGGCGAGCTCGAGGAGGCGCTCGCCGGCCTGTGGGCCGAGGCCCTCGGCGTCGACCGGGTCGGCGTGCACGACGACTTCTTCCGGCTGGGCGGCGACTCGCTGCTCGCCGTGCGGGTCATGCACCGCACCGAGGACCTCGTCGGCCGGCGGCTCCCGCTCGTCACGCTGTTCGAGGCGCCCACGGTCGCCCGGCTGGCCCCGCTGCTCCGCGACGCGACCGCCGGCGGGGAGCGGGCGTCGCTGGTCCCGATCAGGACGCAGGGGACCAAGGCGCCGCTGCACCTCGTCGCCGGCCTGAACGTGCGCCACCTGGTCGACCGCCTCGACCCCGACCGGCCCCTCTACGCCCTCCAGCCCCGCGGCCTCGCCGGCTACGAGCCGGACACCCGGATCGAGGACATGGCCGCCCACTACGTGGACGAGGTGCGGGCGGTGCAGCCCCGCGGCCCGTACCTGGTGGCCGGCGTGTGCCTGGGCGGCCAGATCGCCTTCGAGATGGCCCGCCAGCTGGTCGCCGCCGGCGAGGAGGTGGCGGCCACCGTCGTCGTCGAGAGCTTCGCCCCCGGCGTGCTCGGCTTCCTGCCCCCGACCAGGCGGGGCCGGCTGCGCCGCCGGGTGAAGCGGCTGACCACCGAGCTCGAGACCGTGCCGGGGGCGTCGGCCCTCGTCGCCGCGTGGACGCGGGCCCGCTACGGCCGCCAGCGCCGCTCGGGCCCCGGCCGCGACGGCGTGGCGCTGAGCACGATCAAGCGGGTGCAGCGGTCGAACCTGCGGGCCGCGCTGGCCTACGCGCCGCCGCCCTACCCGGGCCGGCTGACCCTCCTGCGGGGCGACCGGTCCGACGGCGACGACCCCACCCTCGGCTGGGGCCGCTTCGCCACGGGCGGGGTGGCCACCGAGCGGATCACCGGGTTCCACGGCACCGTCCTCCAGCCGCCCCACGTCGACACCCTCGCCGAGCGCCTCGCCGAGGTCCTCGACCGCACGGGCCGGTGACGCGCCGCCGCAGCGCCGCCATGCCGGGCGCCCGGCGACGCGACCGCCCCGGTCCCACCGGCCCGCCCGTGCGGCGGCGGCGCGCGGCGGTGCCCGTGCTGGCGCTGGTGCTGGCCGCCCACCTCGCGGCCGCGCCCCCGGCCGGCGCCGGGGCGCCCCTCCGCCCGCTCGGCACCGTCACCCTGGGCCGCCCGGTGACCGGGGCGGGGTGCCCGGCCGACCACACCTGCCGGAACGTCACCGTCACCTGCCCCGGCGTGCAGCGCCCGCTCGGCGCCACGATCGCCGTCGCCCAGCCGGCTGGCACGTCGCCGAGCGGGGCGAGGACGCCGGCAGCCACGCCATGGCCTGCCGCCCGGCCACCGTGATCGCCTGGGCCCACGAGACCGTGGTCGCCCCGCTCGGGCTGACGCCGTCGCCCGGGGCGTGCGGCTACTGCGTCACCGGCGTGTCGGCCAGCGCCAACGCCGTGGTCCACGCCCTGTCCCACTACGGCCTCGACGCCGTCGTCGACGCCGCGATCCCGACGGGCGGGCCGTCCGCCACCGACGTCGCCGCCGGCTGCCTCGACCGCGGCGACCTCGCCTACCTCGACGGCAACCGCCGCAACATCGACGCCGCTCGCGGCTTCCAGCACTTCGCCGGCCCGTGCACGCTGGAGGACCCGGCCTACGAGGCCAGGTGGGGCGAGGAGAGCGTCGGGGCGGCGGGCGCCGACCTCCTCCACGAGTCGACCAGGGTCACCGTGCTCCTCGGCGAGCACGAGGCGGTCCCGGTCGTCAACCAGGCCAGGGCCTACGAGGCCCTGCTGCGGGCGGCGGGGACACCGATGGTCGACGAGGCGGTGGCCCCGGGCATCGGCCACGACGTGTGCGCCAACGCCCAGGGCACCGCCCTGCTCAGGGCCGCCTTCCTCGCCGTCCCCGCCGCGCCCGGGGGCTAGCGGAAGCGGGCGGCCACCGTCTGCTCGGCGAGCACCTCCCCCGCCGACACCAGCCGGGTGACGATGGTGCGGGCGCCGGTCCCGTACGTGGCCGTGTCGAACGAGTACGACCACGTGGACAGGCCGGTGGCGTCCCGCCAGGCGGCGGCGTCGGGCGTGGCGTTGCGCTCCACCACCTGCCACTCGACCCTGGTGGACGGCCGGACCGTGAAGGCGGCCGACCGCACGGCCGACGCCGTCCGGTCCACCATCGCCCTGACGTAGACCCGGTGCGCCCCGGGCGCCGGGCGGCCGAGCGGCGCCGACCAGGTCCCGTCGTCCAGGGTGGCCTCGACCGGCCGGCGGAACGTGGCGTCGTCGAGGGACACCTGCACCCGGCGGGTGGACGGGTGGTCGCCGGCGCCGGTCGGGTCGGTGCCCTGGTCCGGGAAGCTGTACGAGCCGCCGGCCACCACCGTGGTGCCCTGCTCGACGGCCTCGCCGGCCGCCGGCGACGTCACCGTGGCGCCGAAGGCGAACCCGGTGGCCGGCACGGCCGCGGGCACGATCGTGACCCGGGAGGCGTGGTCGCCCTCGTGGCCGAAGGCCCACGACCGGGTGCCGAACAGGGCCACCTGGAACGTCACCTGCTCGCCGGCGAAGGCCGGGCGGGTGGTGCGCAGGCCGATCGTGTAGTGGGTCCAGCACGCCTCGCCGAGGGCGGCGCACGCCGCCCCGCCGGGGCCGGAGCCGACCACCGGCTGGAACGTGCCCGGCGCCTCGGCGATCTCGCGGTCGGTGGCCACCAGCACGGCCGTCGGCCGCACGGCGGCGGGCGTCTCGCCGGCGAGGTACACGTCGGCGGTGACGAGCGAGCCGGCCGGCAGCGGGGCGTCGAGCACGTCGGACGAGGCGAAGATGCCGACCGGCCGGTAGGCGGCGGCCACCGTCGTCACCCGGTTCTCGAAGCACGGCTCGAGGTCGCCGGACGTGTCCTCGCGGTCCATGTACTGCTCGTTCTTCTCGGCGTCGCACCCGGCGACGGGCTCGTCGGGCTCGGCCGCCACCCGCCGGTGCAGGTGGTACATGACCGGTTCGCCGGTGGCGGCCGTGGTCGCCCCGCCGGTGGCGGCCTCGTTGGCCGCCGCCTGCCGCAGGGTGGCGACCTCGCCGAGGGCGGCCAGCGCGCCGTCCACGCTCGCCAGCTGGGCGGCGGTCAGGCCGAGCGCGGCCACCGCCGCGGAGGCCGCCGGGTCGCCGGCCGGGTCCTCGTCGCCGTCGCCGTCCCGGTCGTAGGCGCCGTACAGCGAGTCGCGGACGGCCGCGTCCATGGCGAAGAACTCGTCCTCGGCGGAGCGGTCGGGCAGCAGGCTGCGGCCGAGCAGCACGTCGACGGCGCGCGCCGCGCCCTCGGGGGTGGCGGCGCCGTACCCCTCGAACAGCACGTTGGTCGACGGGTCGTAGGGCGCGGTCAGCGGGTACGGGTAGGGGGACGTCTCGCCGACCAACGGGAACGCCGTCTTCAGCACGGCCTCGCGGAGCTCGGCCCTGGTCAGGAGGCCGTCGGCGAGGAACGTGCTGCCGTCCACCGGCAGGCCCTCGGCCACGACCTGGCCCTGCGTGCGCCCGTCGGCCAGCGCCACCGGGGCCTTCTGGCCGGCCTCGCCGTCGCCGATGGCGTCGCGGACCCGGGTGAGGACGGTGCCGAAGATGCCGGCCGTGTACGGCGTGGCCGCCGACGTGCCGCCGAACGCGCACTGCCCGACGGTGCCGGTCCGGCACGCCGACGGCAGGTTGCCGTCGCCCCAGGCGGAGATGTGCACGGGGATGCCGTCGCCGACGACGGCCCGCTGGTTGTCCCGGCGCAGGGCGCCGACCGTGATCGTCCAGTCGTTGCCGGTCTGGTCCGAGCCGTAGGTGGAGATGGGGACGTCGAAGGCGTTGCCGACGCCGTTGCCGGCGGCGAACAGCACCGTCTGGCCCCGCTCGACGGCGGCCTTGGTGGCCGTGTTGGGCCCGAGGGCCGGGCCGAGCGGCGCGCCGCCGACGTAGCCGAAGCTGTGGGAGGTCACGTCCACCCACGGCATGCCGGTGGCGACGGTCTCGTCGAGGCTCTCGACGACCATGAGGAGGCAGGTCGGGCAGTAGCCGTAGCGGTTGCCGGTCGACACCGACGCCGAGCCGCTGCCGTGCCCGTTGTCGTCGAGGATCGGGTGGCTGTCGGGGTTGCCGTCGACGGTCGACTCCTGGAGGCCGGCCGCGTCGCCGGCGTCCCAGGCGCCCACGATCTTCGTGCCGGGGATCCAGTAGAGCCGGCCCTCCTGGATGCGCTCGGGGGTCCACAGGTCGGCGTCCTCGGCCGGGAAGTAGCCCTGGCCGAGCGTGACGTCGAGGGCCTCGGCGTCGGCCGGGTAGCCGGGGAGGTACTCCGACGGGTGGCGGGTGAAGTTCTCGGTGAGGGCCAGCACGTCGGGGTCGGGGTAGGTCGTGGCCGAGAACTCGAGGTGGTACGGGTTGATGCCGGTGTCGGCGATCCCGATCACCGTCAGCGGGGTGGTCTCGGCGGCCAGGCGGGCGGGGTCGGCCACGAGCAGCGACGTCGTCTCCCGGCGCTCGAGGCCGTCGGCCCCGGTCGCCTTCAGGGTGACGAGGTGGCGGCCGTCGGGCAGGGCGGCCCTGGCCGAGGTGCCGGCCGTCTCGAACCGGCCGTCGCCGTCGAGGTCCCAGGCGACGGCCACGGGCGCCGTGCCGCCGGTGACCGTGCCGGCCAGCGTCTGGGCCGTGCCGGTGCGGTAGCGGTACGGGCCGCCGGCGTCGACCACCGGCCGGGGGTCGGGGCCGGTCGAGGCGGCCGTGACGACCATGTGGACGGTGTCGGCCACGGTGGCGAACTTCTCGACCCGGGCGATCCAGCTCCCGGCCTCGGGGTCGGACAGGGTGGTCGCCTCGGTGGTGACCCCGGCCGGGTCGCCGACGGGCGCCCGCTCGGCCCCGTGCGGGTCGACCAGGACGAGGTCGTAGTCGTTGACCGGGACCGTCCACGTGGCGGCCACGTCGATGCGGTCGGTGCCGGGGGCGACCGTGAACGGGAAGTCGACGGTGCCGGGCTGGCCGTTGCCGAGGACGCCGGGGGTGGTGTCGGCCCGGCTCTCGTCGACGAGGGTCGACGTCGACGCCGTCGCCACCACGACCTTCACGGTGTCGGTGCTGACGGCGCCGTCGGCGTCGGTGACCGTGAACGACAGGGTGTGGGTGCCGGGGGCGACGCCGGCCGTGTCGAGCAGGGCGGTGGCCGAGTCGGCGCCCTCGGCGATGGCGCCGACCGGGGTCGACCAGGCGAAGGAGTACGGCGCCGTCCCCGAAGGCCATGCCGGCGAGCGTGGCCCGGTCGCCGGCGGCGACGAAGGGGCTGTCGCCGGCGTCGGCGATCAGCGGGGTGGTGGCCGGCGTGGGGGCGGGCCCGTCGGTGACCGACGCCGTGCCCCGCACGGTGACGGGCCCGGACAGCGGGTTGGTCACCCGGCCCCGGCGGACGGCCTGGCCGCCCACCGAGTTGACGGACAGGGCCCCCGTGGCGGCGTCGGCCACGGGGACGAGCAGCAGGGTCACGGCCGTCGCGGCGACGGCCACCGGCAGCAGGCGTCGGTGTCGCACGTTCCCTCCCGGGGCTCGCGGTGCGCCTCCTTTCGCCACCGCCCGGCCGGGTTCCTGCCCGGCGGTACGGTTCCGGGCCGTGCCCGTGACCGAGGTGAGCGCCGTGCTCCCGGCCTACGACGAGGAGGGGAACCTGGCCCGCACGGTCGGCGAGGTCACGGCGGCGCTGGCCGGGCTGGGGCTCGACCGCTTCGAGGTGGTCGTGGTCGACGACGGCAGCGCCGACGCCACCCCGGCCATCGCCGACGGGCTGGCCGCCGCCGACCCCCGCGTCCGGGTCGTCCACCACGCCCGCAACCGGGGCTACGGGGCGGCCGTGCGCAGCGGGTTCGGCGCGGCCCGCTGCGACTGGGTGTTCCTCACCGACGGGGACGGCCAGTTCGACCCGACCGAGCTGCGCCTGCTGCTGCCGCTGACCGAACGGGCCGAGGCCGTCGTCGGCTACCGCAGGGAGCGGGCCGACCACCTCGGCCGGCGGGTGAACGCGTGGCTGTGGTCCCAGGTCGTGCGGCTCGTGCTCGGCGTGCGCATCCGCGACGTCGACTGTGCCTTCAAGCTCCTGCGCCGCGACCGGCTGGTCGACGTCGGCCCGCTCGAGGCGGACGGCGCCGTCATCTCCGCCGAGCTGCTGCTGAAGCTCCAGCGGGCCGGCGCCCGGATCGAGCAGGTGCCGGTCAGCCACCGGCCCCGGCAGGCGGGGACGGCCAGCGGCGCCGACCCCCGCGTCATCGCCCGGGCCTTCCGCGAGCTGGTCCGGCTGCGGCGGTCCGTGGGCCAGCCGTCCGCCGCGCTCGCGCCCGACTGACGCGTGGACCTGGCCCGCCGGCACTGGCCCCTGCTGCTCGTCGCCGCCGCGCTCGTGGCGTCCACGTTCGTGGTGCCGACCCTCGCGCCGGTGGCCGTGAGCGACGACTTCATCTACGCCCGCTCGGTGGCGACGCTCGTGCACGACGGCGAGCTGCGCATCCTCCCGGCCGCGGCCACGGCCGTGTTCCCGGTGCTGTGGGGCGGGCTGTTCGGCGCCGTGTTCGGCGTGTCGTTCGGGGTGCTGCGGGTGTCGACGTTCGTGATCTGGCTGCTCGGCGGCCTGGCCGCCTACGGGCTGTGCCGTGAGCTCGGGGTGGACCGGGCGAGGAGCACGCTCGGCGCGGCCCTCGTCTGGTGGCACCCGCTCGGCTACGTCCTCGCCTTCACGTTCATGACCGACGGGTTCTTCACCGCCCTGCTGGCGATGGCCGCCTACGGCTACGTGCGGGGCTTCGCCAGGGAGGGGGCGGGCCGGTGGGTCGTCGCCGGGTCGGCCGCCGCCGGCCTCGCCTTCCTCGTCCGCCAGCACGGGCTGCTGATCCCGCTCGCCGTGCTCACGTGGCTGGCCGTGGCCCGCCGCCTGACCGTCCGGGAGGCCGTGCGGGTCTCGCTCGTGCCCGTGCTGACGGCCCTCGCCTACACCGCGGCGACGGTCACCGGCCTGGTCGACCAGGCGTCCAACTCGGGCGACTTCCTCGCCGCCGCCGGCGACGCCGGGGTGCGGGGGACGCTCTCGCTCGTCCGCCAGGTCGCCTTCGTCGAGCTCGAGTGGGTCGGGTTCTTCGCCCTGCCCCTCGTCGTCGGCGCGGCCGTCGCCCTCCCCCGGGTGGTGCGCAGGATGCCCCGGCTCGGGTGGGCGCTCGTCGCCGGATGGGTGGTCGTGCTCGCCTACGGGTTCGTCGGCTTCCGCACCCGCCACCTCGGCTTCCCCTACGTCCCCCAGTTCGTGGACCGGGCCGGCCTCGGGCCGTCGGGCGACCTGCGGGGCGGCCGGGCCCCGCTGCTGTCGTACTCGACGACGGCCGCCGTCGGCTGGGTGGTCGCCGCCCTCTCGGTGGCCGCGGCGGTGCTGCTGGCCAGGGCCCTCGTGCGCGCCCCGGCGTGGCGGGGGCCGGCCGGCCTGGTCGCCGTGCTGGCGACCTGGCAGGCCGCCGGCGTCGTCCCGTCGTCGTTCCCGGTGCGGGCCACCGTCGTCAGCTACGACCGCTACCTGCTGCCGCTGCTGCCCCTGCTCGTCGCCCTCGTGCTGTGGGCGGTGCGGGACCTGCGCCTGCGGCTGGCCCCGGCGTGGGTGGCGACCGCCGCGCTGGCCGCCGTGTCGGTGGCCGGCACCCACGACTACCTCGCCTTCCAGTCGGCCACCTGGCGGGCCGGGCGCGACGCGTTCGCGGCCGGGGTCGGCCCGCTCGAGCTCGACGCCGGCGCGGCGTGGGACGGCTACCACGTGTTCCGCCGGCCCGTCGCCCCCGAGGACGTCCCGGTGCCGGCCGACCCGGGCCGGGCCGAGGTCGAGCCCGGGGCGCCGCCCCCGCCCCCGCCGCCGCTGATCCTGAGCGAGCACGACGTGCCCGCCTGGTGGGTCGGCTTCTACACGCCCGGCGTGGTCGCCACCCACGTGGTGGCGTCCGAGCCGCTCCTCGGCTTCGACGTGGTCGCTCGCTACCCGTTCTCGTCGTGGCTGGAGGACGAGCCGACCGCCGTCTACCTGCTCCGCCGGGGGGACGTGGCCGGGTAGCTGTGGTTCGATACCGCCCCGTGGGCGACGACCGCCGGGCGGTGCGGGTCTTCATCTCCTCGACCTTCCGCGACCTCCAGGAGGAGCGCGAGGAGCTGGTCAAGCGGGTCTTCCCCGAGCTGCGGCGGCGCTGCGAGGAGCGGGGGGTGGCCTGGGCCGAGGTCGACCTGCGTTGGGGGGTGACCGACGAGCAGAAGGCCGAAGGCGCCGTCCTGCCCATCTGCCTCGCGGAGATCGAGCGGAGCCGGCCGTGGTTCATCGGCCTGCTCGGCGAGCGCTACGGCTGGGTGCCCGACGAGGTCCCCGCCGAGCTCGCCGCCCAGCTGGGCTGGCTGGCCGAGGACCGGGGCCGCTCGGTGACCGAGCTGGAGATCCTCCACGGCGTCCTGAACGACCCGGCCATGGCCGGCCACGCCTACTTCTACCTGCGCGACCCGGCCTGGGTGGACCGGGCGCCGCCCGACGAGCGGCCGGCGCTGGTCGACGACGACCCGGCGGCCAGGGCCCGGCTCGCCGCGCTCAAGGACCGCATCCGCACGAGCGGGTTCCCGGTGCGCGACGGCTACCCCGACCCCGAGACCCTCGGCCGGCTCGTCCGCGAGGACCTGCTGGCCGTGATCGACCGCCTGTTCCCGCCCGAGGAGGTCCCCGACCCGCTGGAGCGGGAGGAGCGCGAGCAGGCCGCCTGGGCCGAGCGGCGCACGGCCCTGTTCCTGCCCCGCCCCGGCGCGGCGGAGGCGCTCGACGGCGGCGGCCCGGCGCTCGTCGTCACCGGCGAGCCGGGCTCGGGGAAGTCGGCCGTGCTGGCCGCCTGGGCCGCCGGGCAGCCGGCCGTCGTCGTCCACCACGTGCAGGCGACGGCCGCGAGCGCGGACTGGGCCGCCATGCTCCGCCGCCTCGTCGCCCGGCTCGACCCTTCGGCCGGCGAGGCGCCGTCCGAGGCGGACGCGCTGAAGCTGGCCTTCGCCGCCGCCCTCGCCGCCGCCGGCACGGCCCGGCCGGGGACGGTGCTCGTCGTCGACGGGGTCGACCACCTGGAGGACCGGGACGGCGCCCCCGACCTCGCCTGGCTGCCGCCGGTGGTGCCGCCGGGCGTGCGGGTGGTGCTGTCGGCCGGGCCGGGGCGGTCCCTCGACGCCGCCGCCGAGCGGGGCTTCGCCACCTGGCGGGTCCCGCCCCTCGACGAGGGCGAGCGCCGCCGCCTGGCCGCCGCCTTCCTCGCCCGCTCGGCCAAGGCGCTGTCGGCCGAGCACACCGACCGGCTGGTGGCCGCCCCGCTCACCGGCAACCCGCTGGCCCTCGTCACCATCCTCGACGAGCTGCGCCAGCACGGCGACCACTTCACGCTCGGCGCCGCCCTCGACCACCACCTGGCCGCCGGCACCGTCGACGACCTGCTCGAGCGGGTGCTGGCCCGCTGGGAGCGGGACTACGAGCGGGACCGCCCCGGCCTCGTCGGCGAGGCGCTGTCGCTGCTGTGGGCGGCCCGGCGGGGGCTGTCCGAGCCCGAGCTGCTGGACCTGCTGGCCGGTCCCGGCGCCGACGGCCCCCTCCCCCACGCCACCTGGTCGCCGCTGTCCCTCGCCGCCGAGGCCCACCTGGCCACCCGGTCGGGCCTCGTCGCCCCGGCCTCGGGCCCGTTCCGGCGGGCCGTCGCCGACCGCTACCGGCCGGCCGCCGCCCACGCCCGGCTGGCCGACTACTTCCTCGCCCGGCCGCCCACCCCGCGGACCGTCGACGAGGGCCTCTGGCAGCTCCTCCGGGCCGAGCGGTGGGACGACCTCGCCGCGGCCCTCGCCGACCCGGCCGTGCTCGACGCCGCCTACCGCCGCGACCTCGCCGACCTGCGGGCCACCTGGGCGGCGCTCGAGGCCCGGTCCGCCCACCGCATGCCGTCGACCTACGCGGCCGTGCTGGCCGATCCGGCCGCCGACCCCGGCGCCGCCTGGCAGGTCGCCCGCCTCCTCACCGACGCCGGCCACACCGCCGACGCCGTCGCCCTCCACCGGGCGCTGGTCGACCTCGCCCGGCGGGACGGCGACGACCGCCGCCTGGCCGGGGCGCTCGGCAACCTGGCCGCCGCCCTGCTCGGGGTGGACGACCTCGGCGGGGCCGAGGCCGCGCTGGCCGAGCAGGAGGCGGTGTGCCGGCGGTCGGGCGACGGGGACGGGCTGGCCGCCTGCCGGGCCAACCAGGCCGTCGCCCGGCGGGCCCGGCGGGACCTC